>JBPCUI010000367.1:0-13186 GCA_051011235.1 Flavobacteriaceae bacterium | reverse complement strand
TTCAAAAAGATTCGCTGGAAGCACAACGCCTTATTTTGACATATACGGTAAAAAACCCCGAAAGAGTACTTGATTTTTAATTGGTAAAAGTGATGTATTATAGGTGTAACTCAGAAGTATTTCAGGTAGAATTATTCAATCGCCAAGTTCGCTGTACATGCGAATTACAAAGAGAAGCCAGACCAAAAAGATGACGGCTACAATAACTGAGTAAACCAAAATAAAATCCATTACTTTCTTTGGTTAAATAAAATCATAAACCCCAATATTGTGGGAGCCCAAAATGCGACAAAAATAGCGTCTAACTTTTTCCCCTGAAGAAACATAACTTCAGAAATGATTATCACAGAAAACACGACCAAAAGCATTACGAAATTCATGATTCCGATCTTCTGAATAAATCTTTTAATCATGTTTAGTTTGGTATTCTTTATTAAAATTAGGCAATTGTGCAGAAATTTCTGATACTGATTTAAGTTTTTATTAACATTTTTCGATGAAGTGCAGAACATGTTTATCCGGAGAGCATTACAAGGGTAATTCCACGGATCTATATGTTGTATTGGAACTAATGCTTATTCGATGCCCGAGGGGGGCAATTTAACGTCTTTTACGTCTTCCGCTATTCATGAATATCACCAAGGTGGCAATCAAAGCGATGATAACAAATGCCAAAACGGCAAGGACTATAATCCCATTGTTCCAATCCACGAGTGAAATAAATAATCCGGTCATTTTTTAATATTTATGATCTTGAGAAACAAGTTAAAGAGCCATCAGGATTTTAACTATGACATATGTCAGCCCGCCAGTTGAATTAATTTTTGGTAATAGCTAAATTAACTTCGCGCTTTACAGCTATTAATACCCAGTACTCCATAAAGCGGGCAAAAACCTGTTAGACTTGTTAATAATAGGACCGCCACAATTACCAGTATAACAAATGATAATGGACCTGTAATGACCTCATAATAAACCAGAAGGCCAGCTGCGATACCCAATAAAAATCGAAGAACCTTATCCACACCTCCCATATTTTTTTTCATATCTACTAATTTAGAAATTGCTCCTGACTATTCAAGCTGTTGATTAATTGTACAGGCTCACTACCCAAACGGGGCAGTAATCCTAAGATAAAATTAGGGTAGCATTTAGGAATTGGCTATGACCGAGATCATATCAATTGGAATTGGGGCAGACGTAGTCGGTCATTTCCAGATCGCTTACTTTAAGCGCTTCGAATCCTTCGCTTATATCTATGAAATTATGTATTCCCCGGCTTTTAAGGATGGAACCGGTTATAACTGATCGGAATCCGCCTGCACAATGCAGGTAGAAGGTCTCCTTGATCGGCAATTCTGCCAGATGATCGTTTATGAAATCAAGCGGTGTATTCTTTGCATTAACCAGATGTTCAGCATCATATTCACTTTGTCTCCGAACATCAAAAACAGGAGTTTCTGGCATATTTAAAACCTCCTCAATGGAGGATACAGCTTGTGAATCTATAGTGTCTACTTCTTTTCCAGCCTTAGCCCACGACTCGAATCCTCCTTTGAGAAAACCAAGGGTATTGTCAAAACCAACGCGGCTTAGTCTGGTGACGGTTTCCTCTTCCTGACCCTCGGGAGTGACAAGAAGGATGGGTTGTTTCACATCTGCAATTAATGCACCTACCCAAGGGGCAAAATCGCCGTGTAATCCAATAAAGATTGAACGGGGAATATGTCCTTTCACAAAATCCTCATGATGCCTGACATCCAAAACAATGGCCCCTGTCTCATTCGCGGCTGTCTCAAAAGCATCAGGTACCAGATCTGTAGTCCCTCTTTCTATCACTTCAGCAATATCTTCGTATCCCTCACGGTTCATCATAACGTTTAAAGGAAAATATTTCGGTGGTGGTAAAAGACCTTCCGTGACTTCATCAATAAATTCATTTCTTGTCATATCTGTCCTCAACGCATAGTTCATTTTTTTTTGATTACCCAGGGTATCTACAGTTTCTTTCATCATATTCTTACCGCAGGCAGAACCGGCACCATGAGCCGGATAAACGATGATTTCATCTTCCAGGGGCATTATTTTTTCACGCAGGCTGTCGAATAGCATTCCTGCCAACTCTTCCTGAGTCATATGGGCTGCTTTTTGAGCGAGGTCGGGCCTTCCTACATCGCCCAGAAATAAGGTATCTCCCGAAAAAATTGCATGATTATTACCTTTTTCATCTTTGAGCAAATAAGTAGTACTCTCCATGGTATGTCCCGGGGTATGCATTACTTCAATAGTCACATCGCCCAATTCAAATACCTGGCCATCTTCGGCAATAATGGCATCGAACTCCGGGTTTGCTGTAGGTCCATAAATAATCGGAGCTCCGGTCTCTTTGGCCAGTGTCACATGGCCACTTACAAAATCGGCATGAAAATGGGTCTCAAAAACATACTTAATACTCGCTCCGGCATCTTTAGCCTTTTCCAGATATGGTTCTACCTCCCTCAAGGGATCGATAATTGCCACTTCGCCCTGGCTTTCTATGTAATAGGCACCCTGAGCCAGGCATCCTGTATAAATCTGTTCAATAGTCATCCTTAATATATTCTATTGGTTTAAAATAACATTATTTTGGGGTTTTTGCCAAACAAAAAATTAAGATTTACTGTTCCTTTGGCTCGCCACCTTATCCGATAGATCTGAACTTATCCGAATGCTGTCGAAATGGTCCACTGCCTCCTTTACGCGTACAAATAGGTATTCTTTGGTCACGATATCGGCAATACCGCTACTGAAAAGGATATCCCTGGTTGGACCAATTGCACCCACAATATAGAACCGAACACCTTTGGACTTGATCTCATTGATCACCTTCCTCAACATGTGAGCCGCTGTAGAATCGATATAATTGATGGCTTCAGCGTTGAGAATTACGGCTTTTAAACCGTCTTCATTCTTTTCAATAAAACGAAAGAGTTGATTCTTAAAGTAGCTGGTATTGCCAAAATATAGTTGGGCATCAAATCTGAGAATTAACAAGTCGTCTCGTTGTTCAACATCTTCAATAAATCTGTCCACATTTTTATAGTAGTCGGAATTGCGGATTTTCCCAAGGACAGCGATATGTGGTTTGGAAGTCCGGTAT
The DNA here is from genome assembly GCA_051011235.1 of Flavobacteriaceae bacterium. Lineage (GTDB taxonomy): Bacteria > Bacteroidota > Bacteroidia > Flavobacteriales > Flavobacteriaceae > JAHEJJ01. Next base: position 10,047 of record JBPCUI010000367.1, on the reverse strand, counting down.
ACCATAAGTAATAGTGCAAGGATTACCCCAATTACAATGCCCTCTACAATCCCAACAAATAGCGTGGCCAAAAAAGTAATGATCCAGACTGCAAACTCGTCCTTCCTCAATTTCCATAATCTTTTGGAATAACCTATATCGACTAAGCCGTAGACCGAAACCATGATTATACTGGCTAATACCGCATTAGGCAAATAGTAAAATAAAGGTGTTAAAAAAATCAAGGTGGCCAGTACCAATAAAGCTGCAAAAAGACCGGCAAAATTAGATCTCGCCCCTGCCTCGTTGGATATATATGATCTGGAAAAACTAGCCGCAACCGGGTAGGACTTAAAGAAAGAACCAACTATATTGGATGTGCCGAGGGCCACCAACTCCTGATTGGGGTCCAGGCGATCTTCTTCCGATTTATCTTCTATTCCCTTTCCTATCGATACAGTCTCCATATAGCCTACCAGTGCCAGGGTTATAGCTACAGGCCATAATTGGGCAAATGCATCCATGTTTATTTCCGGAACTTCAAAGAAAGGTAAGCCACTTGGTATCGATCCAACAATTTCAACACCACGAGTTTCCAGGTCCAGGAGATAAACCGAAAGGGTCCCCAATACAACGGCCAGGAGGATACCCGGTATTTTCTTGTTCCACTTTTTCAAACCAACAATAAGTACAATCCCTAGAATGCCAATGCCCAAGTCGAAGAAATTGATTTCTGATAATTTTTGAAATGCAAACCAGATCATTTCGTGGAATCGGTTCGACTTTCCTACCTGCACCCCAAAAAGATGTTTTAGCTGGCTCATCATAATGATTAGTGCAGCTGCAGAAGTAAACGCATTGATAACGGGCTTTGAAATAAAATTTACAAGGTAACCCATACGTAATAACCCAAGTGCTAATTGCATTATACCCACAATTAAAGCCAAAAAGATGGCCATACTTACATACTGTGCATCACTTAGGGCCATCGCACCAAGTCCAATAGCCACAAGTAGTGAATCCATGGCAACAGGACCAATAGCCATTGGCCTGGATGTACCGAGCAATACGTAAATCAATAATGGAAACAATGCGGCATACAAGCCATAAACCGGAGGTAATCCCGCAATCATTGCATAAGCCATCGCCTGTGGAACAAGCACAATCCCAACGGTTGTCCCTGCCAGGAGATCTTTGGGAACATCTTTCATCCTGTAGCCCGGAAACCAGTGGAGAAACGGTAGAAACCTTTGCATTGGTCAAATTTACCATTTAATGGGCAATCAAAGTGTAAAAATGCCTTCCGCCAGGTGAATCTATTAAGAGCGTTGTCAATTACTCCTGTTTGAAGTAGTCTTTCTTGTAGAATGCGCCGAGTTCTGCAGTAAGCAACAGGACTTCAGGTTTATCCTTCCTTAAGAACACCTCCCATTCTTTAAATACTTCCCAGGCTTCATTGCGGTAAATTGGGCTTCCATAAGCTTCAATAAGCTTTTGCCGAATACGGTCTTCTTCCCCTTTTCCGGTAAGTATCCAAATCATATTCAACTTTCCATCACCAAAGCGCGCTTCAAATTTTCTTGGAAACCCGGCGTATTCAATACCAAAGCAGTCGATCTGCAATTGTGCATTGGGGTCGTCCGGTCCCAGTTTCCTGCTATATGTAAAGGTGGACGCTTCCTTCAGGAGAGGTTGCATTTTCTCCAGATCTGCACCCATTTCAATAAAATCAGGAATTGCCGCCGAAGAGTTATATGAAGTCTCCACACCGCCAAAGGCAGGAAGAAATGGGTTGTCCCAGGCAAATAAGTTAGGATGGGCTGCTTCAGGGCTCATAATCCAAACCTTGTCCTGTATCTGGTCTGTAACAATTAGATCTTCCCAATATGCGGCATAATTCATAAAGACATCAGCCGTATCTTTTCTTTGTTCAGTAATTGCCTTCACCGCATTACCTTTTGCCTGTATCAAACAAAGTTTATCATCTGCAAATGTGAATGCCACCTCTTCAATGAACCCATTAGTGGTTTTACAATCCAGACAGATCAAATGAACTTCTGTCTGTTTCGCTAAGGGAAAATTTGGTTGGTTAACTCTTTTCTCATAGAGTGTACCAGCCAGTGGTTTTAACTTCTTTGCAACAATTTCAAGAGAATCACCCAAACTGATATCATCAAAAATCTCCTCAGTTTGAGAATAGACCGAATAGGACAGTATCAGCACAAGCCAAAATAAAACAGGTTTCATATGGGATAGTTTAAGATTGTTAATCTTAAAGATGACAACCAACTAAGATTGTTACAGATATAATAAGCCAATAAGAAGATTCAAAGGTCAACCACTTTAATCTGGTTCCTTTGTAACTGAATTTTGCCCTCCCTTTCCATAACTTTTAACAATCTGGACACCACTACCCTGGATGTATGTAAGTCCTGGGCAACATCCTTATGAGTGGTGTGGATCACATCGTCATGAGTAACCATCGCCTTATCCCTGAGGTATTTTAGGAGTCGATCGTCCATATTCATAAAAGCAAGCGTATCAATAGTCTCCAATAATTCTGTTAATCGCTCGTGATAACTATCCAGGATAAAGGATCTCCAACTGCGGTACCGAACCATCCAATCGTCCATTTTCTCAATAGGGATCATCAATAATTCCGAGTCTGTTTCCGCTACAGCGCGAATCTCACTGGTGCCAGCACCCATACAGCAGGAAAAAGTCATGGCGCAGGTGTCGCCTACTTCGATAAAGTACAATAGTAGTTCATCTCCATGATCGTCTTCTGTAAGTATCTTTATCGCGCCTTCGAAAAGAAGGGGCATAGCAGATATTTGTTGACCGATATCCATCATCTGGTCGCCTTGTTTAACTGTTCGCAATACGCCTGCCCGCTCAATTTCATCGAGCAATTCGGGTTCAAAAAGGTAACCGTAATGTTGGTCTAGCCTACGTCTGTTCATTTCGATCGTTTTTAGGGTATGCATCCCCACTATAGCTCAAGGGATCAGTTTTATAATATAGCACATTTCTTCCGAATTCAAGTGTATGAACCCCTCATATAATTCTTCTTGTCCTACGGCGAAAGGATAAAATGTAATTGGTTCAATGCACAGCATATTAGGTACTTCGGTCCAGAGCATGAAATTTTCAAACCCCTGTGTTTCTATTTTCAACTCTCTTTCATCTTTAAGAACAATTTCGTTACAGTTTGGTACTTCAAACGCCCTGCTTCCAACGTCCAGAACTTCCTGTAGTGTTATAACACCATCCTGAGCTACGATGGTAGGTTGGTCCGAATACAATTTGAATGCCGGATGGTATCCCAACATAAATGGCATGTCTTTTTCACCCTTAATAATAAACTCGATAGTTAACCCATCCTCAGCTAAGCTAAAATGCTTTTCGAACTCGAAATCAAATGGCCAGATAAGTCTTTGAGCAGTTGATTTTTTAGGGTATTTGGAGTTGGCAACAACCGTGCCCTTCACATATGTTTTTCTGAAACGAGCTTCGGTTTCTGAATGTTCCAACAACTCGTATTCCAGTTCCCTGAGATGACCGTGCTGATCCAGAATTGCATTCCCCCTTGGCACATGAACCCTATATCCTGCATCGGCAGTCGGACCAATAATCGGGAACATCTCAGTATCTGCATGACTCCAGCCAGGATCTCCTTTTTGATGAATATACTCGTGTCCGTCAGAGCGGTAACTGACCAGTTCGCCTTGTTCAATACTAACTTCCTGATCATTGATTTTAAGTCTCAGCATAGATTACATATTAATTAGCCTGTAAATAAATAGTGCAGCCCTTTTTGTAAGGTCTTCAACAGTACTGAGATTTACGATTTCTTCTGGTGTATGTGCCCCGGAACCCATTGTACCAAGACCATCGAGACAGTCCACATAGGACGCTACAAAAGAAGTATCGGCAGCGCCGCGTTTACCTGGGTCATATGGTAAGACTTCTCCTTGTTTCAGGTCGAGACTAACCTGATTCAACTGTTTCAGGAGTAAAAGATTACCTTCAGTAGGAGCCATGGCTGGATAACTATCTGTAAAACTTATTGTAGCCGATGTATTGGGCAGATTGTTTGAAACTATCTGACGCATATTGTTACGGGCATTTTCTTTTTGGGTTTCCGAAATAAACCGCAAACCACCTTTGGCCATCGCTGTCTGGGCCACCACATTCGATTTCCCAAACACTTCGCCACTGGCAGTTAGATCGTCATAATTGGTAAAAGTACCCCCAACTACTAAACCGGGATTAAACGTCAGCAATTCCTCGGCGCTCAGCTCCACATAGAATTCATGGAGTATTCTGGACATTTCAAAGACCGCACCCGCCCCCACATTTTCACTGAAAATACCGGAAGAATGTGCCCTTTTTCCGGTAACGTCCAACTGCCAGCCCGATGCTCCTCGCCTCGCTACAGTAGCGTAGTTAAATCCTGTCGAATTTTCAAAACCAAGCGCTATGTCACTTCTTTGGGCTGCGTCAATCAGATCCTTTCTACTTACTTCAAGTGGTTTACCGGTACTTTCTTCGTCGCCGGTGAAAGCCACGATTATCTGTGCATTTTTCAGCAGTCCGTTATCCTTTAATGCTCTTAAGGCATAGAGGATAACAATATTGCCTCCCTTCATATCATTTCCGCCCGGGGCTCTGGCAAGACTATCGTTGATCTGTTCAAAACTTTGGAAGGGACTGTCTTCTTCAAACACCGTATCTAAATGACCGATAAGAAGTAATCTTTTTCCTTTAGTACCTCTGGTTTCCGCAAATAGATGACCAGCCCGGTTCATTTCCGATGGCATGTCTACCCAACGCGACTCCAAATTAATAGCTTCAAAAGCATCGGCAAATACTTCGCCCACATGGCGAACACCTTCCAGGTTTAATGTTCCGCTGTTCATATTCACCACTTTTTCTAAAAAAGCAATGGCCTCATCATTATTTTGCTCAATGGTTTTGAGAATTTTCTTTTCGGTCTTACTAAGCCGTTGCGATTGTGCTGGCTGCCATGAAAATAGAATGCAGAGACATATCAAGAGTATTAGGCGCATATATAGGTAATTATAATATTTATAAATCAATCGAGAAATCCTTGTTTCTCCATCCAATCGTCATTGAAAACTTTACCCACATATCTACTGCCGTGGTCGTGATACAGTACAACCACAATGTCATCGGGCCCAAAGTGTTCTTTCAACTGTAGGACTCCTTTTATTGCAGCACCTGCAGAATATCCTAAGAACATACCCTCTTCATAGGCCAGTCGCCTGGTATAAACTGCAGCATCTTTGTCAGTAACCTTAGTAAACCCATCAATAATATCGAAGTTAACATTCTCTGGAAGAATGTCTTCTCCGATTCCTTCTGTTATATAGGGGTAAATTTCATTTTGATCAAATTCCCCTGTTTCGTGGTATTTTTTAAACACAGATCCATAAGTATCCACTCCCCAAATCTTGATATCTGGGTTTTTTGATTTCAGAAATGTGCCCACCCCGGATATGGTTCCTCCGGTACCCACCCCAACAACGAAGTGTGTTACCTTTCCATCTGTTTGCTCCCAGATCTCGGGCCCTGTGGTTAGAAAATGAGCTTTGGTGTTAGATGGGTTATCATATTGGTTGACATACCAGGAATTGGGAATTTCTTCCGAGAGTCTCTTTGCCGTGGAATAATAACTGCGAGGGTCGTCCGGCGCTACGTCGGTTGGGCAGACATATACTTTACTTCCAACTGCCCTGAGAATATCTATTTTTTCTTTCGACTGCTTATCACTGATCACACAGATCATTTTATATCCTTTCACCGATGCTGCGAGTGCCAATCCCATTCCAGTATTGCCTGAAGTCCCCTCGATGATAGTACCTCCGGGTTTTAATTTACCCTCCGCTTCGGCATCTTCCACCATCTGTACGGCCATGCGATCTTTTACTGAATTCCCCGGATTAAAAGTCTCGTACTTTGCCAGTACCAGACAAGGTAGTTCGGCTGTCAGTTTATTCATTTTCACCAAGGGTGTATTACCAATGGTTTCTAAAATATTTTCAGCGTATTCCATGTGCTGCAAAGATAGAATTTGTAAGTAGAAATTGAATGCGAAGAATTTCTATTTGACTTTTAATCATTGTCAAAACACATTTCTGTTATTCAAATTTTATAGCCCTCACAGGGTTTATTTTGTTTATGATGTATGACGGTATTAGCAACATAAGAGAGCACAGCAAAAATACACCCAGATTGAGCGAGAGAACATGCCCGATATTCAGGTGTATCGGTATATAATCAATATAGTATTCCTGTGGGTTCGGAAATTTAAAAACCCGGTATTTGTCCTGAATCCAGATGAGTCCAAGGCCGAGCAAATTACCCCAGAACAATCCTATTCCAATGAGATATGCGGCGTTGTAAAGAAACACTTTTCGGATACTCCAGCTCGATGCACCCAATGCTTTCAACACACCAATCATGGGTGTGCGCTCTAATATCAAAACCAATAAGGCCGTGATCATATTTATACCACCCACAATAATCATGATTCCAATAATCAGGGCAATATTGAAGTCGAAGAGGTCAATCCATTCAAAAATTTGATAGTACTTTTCCTGAAGTGTCTGTGTATCCAGATCTGATTGTGTTTTTCCATAGATCTCCCGGTTCTTTTCTTCAATTAGTTTAAAGTCGTCTAAAAAGACCTCAAAATTACCCACCTGGTCTTCGGTCCATTTATTCATTCGCTGAATATGGCGCAAATCTGTAAATATGTATACTGCATCAATTTCTTCAAAACCGCTGTCGTAGATCCCTACCAGCTCAAATTTCCGCTGGTTTGGGTTTTTGGAAGGATCATCATCCTTGAGGAAGAAAGTAAAAAAATTCTGCCCTATTTCAAGCCCTAGCCGACTCGCGAGCGTTCTGGACAGTAGTGCTTCCGTATTCAGCGGGCCGCTGTAATCCGGCATTCTGCCTGCCACAAGGTATTCTTCAAGGGCCGACCAGTTATAATCTGGTCCAACCCCCTTGGCAATTACACCTTCAAAAGTGTCCTCCGTTCGTATTATTCCTCCCTTAGTAGCAACAGCCTGTACATGTGACACCTGCTCTACATCATTAAACTCCGGATAGAATCCCTGATCTTTGGAAACCGGTAATACGGAGACATCGGAAAGATTATTATCGTAATTGAAAATTTGAATATGCCCGTTGAAGGCGGCTACTTTTTCTCTAATTTTTATTTTGAGTCCAACACCCGTAGCAATAGCCACCAGCATCATGATAATGCCCAATGCAATTGCCGCTATAGCTATTTTTATAATTGGTGCGGAAATGCTAATTTTATGTTCCTTACCTGAGATTAGGCGTTTAGCTATAAATAATTCTAAGTTCAATCGATGACCTTTTTATCCGCTTTCAAAAATACATTTTTATTATGGGTTTTATTCCTTATAGCCTGTGGAGGACCACTGAGCAAATTGGAGAAGAACAATGAGAGGGGATCCGGGGTGTTCACTATTGAGCAAAATCCGGCTATAATTGTCGCAGCGCAGAGAACAGCAAATTATCTACCGCTGTTGACCGGAAAAAAAGTAGCAATAGTAGCTAACCAGACCAGTGTGATTTTAAATGAGAAGATTTCAGATACAGATACCCATACCCATCTGGTAGATTCCCTTTTGTCACTGGGCATTGATATAGAGAAGGTCTTCGCGCCCGAACACGGTTTTAGGGGAAGGGCAGACGCAGGTGAGACCGTTGAAGATGGAATAGATAAAAAAACCGGATTACCCTTGATATCCCTTTACGGTTCGAATAAAAAACCAAACGATGCGCAATTGGAGAATATAGATTTAGTACTGTTCGATATCCAGGACGTCGGAGTTCGTTTCTACACTTACATTGCTACTTTACAATTGGTTATGGAGGCCTGTGCCAAACACAGAATCCCTGTCGTGCTGCTAGACAGACCAAATCCTAATGGCCATTATGTTGACGGACCAACCATGGAAAAAGAATTCACTGGCTTTCTCGGTCTTACGCCCATACCTCTGGTGTACGGAATGACAATTGGAGAATACGCCGGGATGATCAACGGGGAGGGATGGCTGCAAGACAAGTTAAAAGTTGAATTAACCGTAATTCCGCTTAAGAACTATACGCACAACACGGCTTATGAATTGCCCATAAGACCCTCTCCAAATCTACCAAATTCTTCAGCGATCAATCTTTACCCGAGTCTGGGTCTGTTTGAAGGCACTAATATCAATGCTGGGCGCGGCACCGAATTTCAATTTCAACGTTTTGGTGCTCCATTTTTAAACCGGGAGCACTATAAATTCAGTTATACGCCCCAATCAAATTTTGGAGCCAAAAACCCTAAGCATAAAGAGGTGCTCTGCTACGGCCAAAATTTATCCGATACAGAAAAATTGAATAATGTAAGGCTTCATTGGCTTATTGATGCCTACCAAAACTGTACAGATAAAGACAATTTTTTCAATACGGCCAATTTCTCCCGGCACGCGGGTACGGCAAGACTGCAAGAACAGATTGAAAACAGCAAGACAGAAGCAGAAATAAGAGAAAGCTGGGCTGAAGATCTGGCTTCGTTCAATAAAATAAGAGCTAAGTATCTGATCTATGATTGATCTTTGACTTCACCTCTACCCTGGTAGGTTTTCGATACTTGTGAAATGGTTGCTTTAACAAACCCCAAACACTACCATTTTCTCGCCGGTCCGGGAAAGTATCCACTCCGTAAATAACGGTATCTCGTTCGAGCTTCATAAAGGTGCCAAAGATCCGGTCCCATATCGAAAAGATATTGCCATAATTTGAATCTGTATATGGCAATACATAGTGGTGGTGCACCTTGTGCATATCCGGGGAAACAATTACCCAACTGATAGCATCGTCGATCTTTCTAGGCAGGCGTATGTTAGCATGGCTGAATTGAGTAGCCACAAGAGATAGCGTCTGATATAGCATTACAATTCCGATTGGAGTCCCAGCTACAAAAACCCCGATAAGAGTGAAAGTAAAACGAATGAGACTTTCCAGCGGATGATGCCTGTTCGCCGTAGTTGTATCCACTTCGTGATCTGTATGATGGACGAGGTGGATCATCCATAGCGGTTTTACCTGATGTTCCACGTAATGCGACATATAGGCGCCGATTAAATCTAAAAACAAAATGCCTAATATAACATAAAGCCAAAAAGGCATTTCCGGAAGCCAATTGATAATTCCAAAATTGTTTGCCGCCACCCAATCACTTGATTTCAACAATAAGAAGGCCAGCGCAAAATTGATTATGATAGTGGTGAATGTAAAGAAGAAGTTGGGCAATGCATGCCTCCATTTTTTGTACTTAAATCTGAATAAAGGTACCGCTCCTTCCAGTAACCAAAAAAAGGTGATTCCACCTACCAGTATGATGCTGCGGTGTGCAGAGGGAATATTTTCAAAGTAAGAAATTATGCTTTCCAAGGCATTAAAATTAACAATTTTCGAAATATTACCGTCCTTTTAAGGCCGGTAACCGGCACGCTGGATATGAGGTGAGGCAATTCCTATGTGCTGTATCTATTCTTCATGGCTTCTACAATGTTGAAGGCCGCAGGGCAAATTGTTAGGTTCTTAAGAGTAATGTCCGTAATCTGATGAAACTTTCTGCGGTTGGTATGCGGGTATTCCCTGCAGGCCTTCGGTCTGATTTCATAAATTGAACAATAGTTGTCTTTGCCCAGGAACGAACACGGAACATGCTGAAGCACATAGTCATTCTCTTCATCCACTCTTAAGTATTGTTCTATAAATACTTGTGGTTTTAGTTTCAAACTTTTGGCGATGCGTACAATATCGGCATTAGTAAAAAGCGGGCCAGTGGTCTTGCAGCAGTTGGCACATTGAAGGCAGTCTGTTTTTCGAAATTCCTCCTCGTGCAAGAATTGCATTGTAGTATCGAGATCCCTGGGCGGTTTTTTTCGAAGTTTCTTAAAGAATTTCTTATTCTCAGTCGCTTTTTCCTTTGCCCTGGCAGGTAAATTCTTT
>JBPCUI010000366.1:0-6464 GCA_051011235.1 Flavobacteriaceae bacterium | reverse complement strand
GTTTTGTACGAGGTGATTTCAACCACCAATGAGTTTACGATCCTGGTGAACGATGATCATGTAGACAGTGCGTTCAGGACAATTAAGGATCTCAAATCTTTATAAAAACCCATTTTTACTATTAACCAAAGAGCTGCTATTCGGCGGCGTTCACCGTATTTTGAACAAATGGTAAAACGGCATTAAAAGCAGCATCTATGGAATTAATGTCGTTAAAGAGAAGCAGGAGCCTTAGGCCTTTCCTGGTTTCTTTTTCTTTGATTCTGCAAAGAGAAGGATGTTCCTGAACATACTTCAAAACATTGGTAAACACATCGCTCTGATAGAAATCTGAATGCTGGTCACTGACAAAATAACCAATCATTTTACCTTTTTTCATAACAATTTTTTCCATACCCAGATTTTTGGCTATCCACTTGATTCGTACAGAGTTCAACAAATCTTTAGCTTGTTCTGGAAGCGTACCAAAACGATCGACCAGCTGGGTTTCAAACTCAGTTAACTCCTTTTCATTTGCAATCTCATTTAGTGTGGTATACAGATGCAATCGTTCACTTATGTTGTTGATATAACGATCGGGAAACAGGAGTTCAAAGTCTGTATCGATCTGAGTTTCTTTGACAAATTCCTTTTTTGTTGCACCGATTTCGTCATAAAGATCTTTGAATTCGACCTCTTTTAATTCATCAATTGCCTCGGACAGGATTTTTTGATAAGTTTCAAACCCAATTTCGTTTATGAATCCGCTTTGCTCTCCCCCGAGAAGGTCTCCTGCACCCCTGATCTCCAGATCTTTCATTGCAATATTGAAGCCACTGCCAAGGTCTGTGTATTGTTCCAGAGCCTGAATTCGCTTTCGGGCATCTGCTGTTATGGCTTCGTAAGGGGGGGTGATAAAGTAGCAGAAGGCCTTTTTGTTACTCCGTCCTACACGCCCGCGCATTTGGTGCAGATCACTCAAGCCGAAATTGTTCGCATAATTAATAAATATGGTATTGGCATTCGTTACGTCTAGTCCACTTTCTACAATAGTGGTAGAGACCAGAATGTCGAACTCCCCGTTCATATACGCAAGCATAAGAGATTCCAATTTCCTGCCTTCCATCTGTCCATGGCCAATCCCGATCTTGGCATCAGGAACAAGCCGTTGGAGCATACCCGCAACTTCCCGGATATTTTCAATTCGATTATGAATAAAAAATACCTGCCCGCCTCTTTGCAATTCGTAAACAATGGCATCCCTTATAATTTCCTCATTAAAACGGACCACCTGGCTCTCAATCGGATACCGGTTGGGCGGTGGAGTATTGATCACCGAAAGATCACGGGCAGCCATAAGACTGAATTGCAAGGTTCTCGGAATCGGAGTAGCCGTAAGTGTAAGGACATCAACATCTTCTTTTATAGATTTGAGTTTATCCTTTATGGCCACACCGAATTTTTGTTCTTCGTCGACTATGAGAAGCCCGAGGTCTTTAAACTTAACACTTGGGCCAACCATTTGGTGAGTTCCGATAAGGATATCAATTCTGCCATTTTCCAGATTCTCAAGGATATCTCTTTTGTCTTTAGTGGTTCGGAAACGGTTGAGATAATCTACAGTGACCGGCATTTCTTTAAGACGCTGTTTAAAAGTACGTTGGTGCTGGAAGGCAAGGATGGTAGTAGGAACCAGAACCGCCACCTGCTTACCATTGTCCACTGCCTTAAATGCTGCCCGAATTGCAACTTCTGTTTTACCAAATCCTACATCACCGCAGACCAATCTGTCCATGGGACGTTCGCTTTCCATGTCCTTTTTGATATCCTCAGTCGCTTTGCTTTGATCGAGCGTGTCCTCGTATATGAAGGAAGCCTCCAGTTCGTGTTGAAGATAACTGTCCGGATCATATCTAAAGCCTTTCTTCATTCGTCTTTTCGCATAAACACCGATTAGATCGAATGCAATCTTTTTTACTCTGGACTTAGTCTTCTGTTTTAATTTTTTCCATGCCTGAGACCCGAGCTTATAAATTTTAGGAACCGAACCATCTTTACCGTTGTATTTGGCAATTTTATGAAGGGAGTGAATACTCACATAAAGGATATCACGGTCACCATACATCAGTTTTATTGCTTCCTGTTTTTTGCCCTCTACATCGATCTTTTGCAAACCACCGAATTTGCCAATGCCGTGATCTATGTGTGTTACATAATCTCCAACCTCCAGTTTGTTGAGTTCTTTTAAGGTAATGGCTTGCTTTTTCGCATACCCATTCTTTAGATAGAAGCGATGATACTTTTCAAAAATCTGGTGGTCCGTATAACAGACCAGCTTCATCTTATCATCTATGAATCCTTTAAAAATTGGAAGTACTACGGTCTTATAATGTATCTCGTCATCTACCTCATCAAAGATGTCGTGAAATCTCTGTGCTTGTTGTTCAGTTGCGCAAAATATATAGTTCTTATAACCACTGCTGTGATTTTCAACAAGGTTAGCTATTAGCAGATCAAATTTTTTGTTAAAAGAAGGCTGAGGCCGGGTTTTGAAATTAAACTCGAAAAACTTATCCTCATCGTTAACTTTAGTAAGGAATGAACCGAATACTACATTGCAATAATCTTTTAGATGGCTGCGCAATACCCTGGAATTCAAAAATAATTCTGATGGGTCTAGCTGTCTTACTTCTTCAGACAAGGCACCAAAAGCATCTTTGGCCTTTTGAAATAAAAGATCTATTCTGTTGCTGAGTACCTCTTTGTTTTTTATAAAAACAATCGTGTTCGAAGGAATGTAATTTATAAAGCTGCCTCTGTCCTCGTGTAAGAGCTTGTCTTCCACATTGGGTATAATACTTATTTTACTGACGCTGCCGCTGGAAAGTTGAGACTCCACATCAAAAGTCCTTATACTATCCACATCATTCCCAAAAAATTCTATGCGGTATGGTTCGTCATGCGAGAATGAGAATACATCGACAATTCCTCCGCGTACGGAAAACTCACCAGGTTCGGCAACGAAGTCTACACGTTTAAACTTGTATTCAAAAAGGACTTCATTGAGAAAGTCCAACGAAAGCTGATCACCTGTGTTTATCCTGAGAGTTTTCTTATTTAACTCCTTCCGGGTGACCACCTTCTCAAAAAGTGCATCGGGATAAGTAACGATTAAAGCGGGCTTTTTTCTCGAATTGATACGATTGAGCACCTCCGCACGCAAGAGTACATTGGCATTGTCTGTCTCCTCTATCTGATAGGGCCTTCTATAGCTGCCGGGGTAGAACAGCACATTTTTATCACCTAATAGTTTTTCAAGGTCATTTAAGAAATAGGCCGCTTCTTCTTTGTCATTAAAAATTAACAAAAAAGGCAGTTCTATTGATTTAAATAAAGAAGATAAAACAAAAGACCAGGATGATCCTAAAAGTCCTTTAACTTGTATTTCCCTCTGGGAAGGGACAAGGGCGTCCCTCAGTTTCCTGATTTCAGGAGACCGTTCGATCAGTTGTAGGATGTAAGACGGGGTCAACTGTCTTGCAAATTTCTACAAATATAGGCTCACAGCGGCTACCACCAAATTTGAATTCAGATTTTTAATACTTCAGTTCGTGTACAGGCAAAAATTTCGTTGTCACTGGCAACCGGAAGTACGTGCGTGCCGGTGAATTTGCCAAAGGCCGGCAAGATCAATTGTTCCTTGCTTTTAAAAAAACAGGGCAACTTAAGTACTTGCCGGCCTTTCCCTTTTAACCGGACCGCGGGGTGAATATGTCCTGAAATATTAAAGAATCCCGACATTGTCTGCGGTTCATGAGTGAGAATAAATTTTTCAAGGTCAAGCTTAGCCTTGACTTCCACCCTAAGAGCTTCATATTTCAATGGCGAGATTATATCGTGGTTACCTGTTACCAAAGTTTTCTTTGAATTGTATTTAGTAATCCAATTTTCGAAAAACTGCCATTCGCTATTTATATGTGAATGAAACAAGTCGCCCAGAAAACAAAGATGGTTGGGTCTGAAATAAGTCATTACCAGATCCAGTAGCTCAAAATTTTTATGGATAAGGGTGGAGGGTACGGCTGCGCCGAACTTCCTGAAATGGGTTACCTTCCCCAAATGTACATCACTGATCAGCAGCATTTCTTGCTCTTCCCAGAACAGTGAACCCGTTGGATGAAGTATAAAATGTTGGCCGTGTATTTGAAGGGATTGGGTCACGCAGGCTGTAAAGATAGCAAATTGCCGGGCCTATTTTTTCATTAGTTTGGCTGCCATTCTCCTAATTCTATCTTCCAAAGGTTCACTTGAAAGACGTTCCCTGCTCAGACGGTCTGTAATGATAGGGAAGGAAAAGGGGGTGGGTTGCTGGCATTTTTTCCAAACGATCTCCTGGTTTTCAATTCTTTCCAAAGCAATTCGAAGACGCCCTTCTTCGAGTTGATGCTCGAAAGTTTCCCTATACGCTTGTTGAAATAACAAATGATCGGGCTCGTAGTCCTTAAAGACGTCAAATAATAGCTGAGAACTGCTTTGAAGGTGTTTCATTTTAACCCCTTTTTTTGGATAACCCGAAAAAACCAATCCGCTTATGACGGCTATATCTCTAAATTTTCTTCTGGCCATTTCAGTGGCATTCAGGCTCTTATGAAGATCATCCAGCAGATAATCGGTGGTGAATAGATTGTTGTCTAAGACTTCATTAATATCCACTTCTTTATCGGATAACAATTCATAACCGTAATCGTTAAAGGCGAGTGAAAAGGTAATAGGCTGCAAAAGGCTTATTCGGTAACCGAGAAGGCTACCCATTGCCTCGTGTACAAATCGACCTTCAAACGGATAAAAAATGTAGTGATAACCCTCGGCGGTTTGAAAGCTTTCTATTAAGAACTGGTCGGGATCCGGTACGATACTCTCCAGTTTTTGCTGTTCAAAGATATGTGCAAGTGAACTTATTTCTATGGACTGGTTTTCAGGCCCGGCATTGGCGGAGTAAAGTTCTTCCCTTAATAGTTTGGACATTTCGGTTGATAATGTCAGTCTACCACCCATCCAACTGGGAACTTTGTTAGTCCGCTTTGAAGACTTTCTAACAACTACCTGCATTTCCCTAATCCTTATAAATTCCAGGTTTCTGCCTGCGAATGTGAATACATCGCCCGGATTGAGTTTTGAAATAAACCACTCTTCAATGGAACCGATATACCCTCCTTTTTGATATCGCACAGACAAGCTAGCATCGCCTACTATGGTGCCGATCTGAAATCTATGACGCATGGCTATACCCCGATTGTTGACCTTGAAAATCCCATCTTCATCTACCTCGACTTTTTTGTATTCATCATAAGTTTGAAGACTCTGACTTCCCAATACGATAAAATTCAATAACCATTCCCACTGTGCCTCACTCATTCCCTGATAACAAAACGTCTGCGCTACCTCGGCATAAATTTCATCAGGTAAAAAACCATCAGATACTGCAAGTGTAATCAGGTATTGTACAAGTACATCAAAGCTATTGAGGTATGGAATTCGGTCTTCGACGGTTTTGGTGTACAATGCCTTTTGCAATGCCGAAGCCTCAATTAGTTCAATCGCGTGGGTGGGTAGAAAATAGATCACACTTTCCTGACCGGGACGGTGGCCGCTTCGTCCAGCTCTCTGGAAAAATCTCGCCACACCTTTAGGACCACCTATCTGGACCACGGTTTCCACTGGTGCAAAATCGACCCCAAGATCCAGACTTGAGGTGCAAACCACTGCGGTTAAACTTTCATTGCGTATGGCCTGTTCTACCCACAAGCGGGTCTCTTTGTTAATACTACCGTGGTGCATGGCAATTTCACCGGCAAATTCAGGATATCTTTCGAGGATTTTTTGAAACCATATCTCGCACTGGCTTCTCGTATTTGTAAATAGTAATGTAGTCTTGCTTTTTTTAAGAATTGGAATTACATCATCCAATAATCTTAGACCCAGATGTCCTCTCCAGGGAAAAGTTTCCATCTGTTTCGGGATGATACTTTTTACCGTGATCTTTTTTTTGAGCTCTGCCTTAATAAGTACAGAATTGTGATAGGCATCGCTGCTGGGCCCCAACAATACCTGCCTGGCCTGTTCCAGATTGCCGATGGTTGCCGAAATACCCCATATTCTTAAATTGGGGGCAATACTTTTAAGTCGGGAGAGCCCGAGCTCTACCTGGACCCCTCGTTTAGATCCCAGCAATTCATGCCATTCATCGATAACAATGGCGCTGCAATCTCTAAAGATCGAGACATATCCTTTAGTTGCCAGCAGGAGATGCAGACTTTCAGGGGTAGTGATCAACAGATCCGGCATGCTCTTTCGCTGCTCCGATCTTTCCCTGGATGAAGTATCTCCGGTTCTGATACCAACTGTAAGTTTTGTATCTAAGTCATCAGTGACCCTTAGGGCGGATTGCTTTATTTCCTGGGAAAGAGCCCTGAGCGGGGTAATCC
>JBPCUI010000365.1:0-5035 GCA_051011235.1 Flavobacteriaceae bacterium | reverse complement strand
GTCCAAGGCTAGACCAAATCTCTTATATCTGACACTGGCTATAAACTGAAAGCCCGCATTGGTTAGAGAAGAAAGATCGCCAAATGATTGACGGATCTGCTCACCTCCTACATTGGTCGACTGTGAGGCCAGCAGCGCATATGGGGTAAAACTATAGGACCAGTCCTTTCTGTCTTCCTCCTCATTAAAATTTTTGTTGGTGACCTGGGCCTGTGAAATTCCGGCTGCGAATAAGAGCATCGCTATTATATGTTTAGCCGTCCTGTTTGAAATTTGCATGGTTATTTATTTTGAAACCCTATTTCTTCTTTTTTCTATTACCCACCGGGTTAAAAGAATTTACTACCCCAGTCTGAATAGATTTCCAAAGATAGTTTGGCAGCCCTTTGTAATATTCGCGCTCATAGTTCATACTTCCAATGATAAGTTTACCTTTTTTATTTGGGTTGGAGCTTTTTACCATGGAATTCGCAAGCCAGTTGACACCCTTTTTCTCCTTATCCTTTTTATTTTCGATCTGGATTTCGAGATCCTTATAATACATGGCGAGATCCCCGTTTATGGAGTGGGGTGTACCCCGACCATTGAACTCCATGCCGTTGAGTCTACCCCCCGTAAAGCGGATCCCAAGCACAGGGGATATTATACTATTTAGTTCTTTAAATGAGGCAGTTTCCTTAGTGCTGCCAGAAAAAGAGAAGGCGTTGTTATCGGTTCCATACGGCATGCCGAGCTTCACGTCAAGCGCTATGGCTCCTTGTAAATTTGCTCGCAGCTCAATTGCCAGTGTCCTTTCTGTCTGCATGCTATCCCTAACAGAGGTAATATAGTCTATATCAGCATTGATATCCTTTAGCTCAAACTGGAGCATTTTCTGATTTTTAGGCAAGAGCTCTGAATATTTTAAATGAGAATTTGATACACGAATATGTTTTATATGCAGTGGCTGATTGATATTTTTAAGCTGTTCATTGGGTAACAACTTATGCTTCGCGGTATTAAGAGGTTTGGTCTTGTCCTTAAATATTTGCAAGCCCATGCTGTCTATGCTTATTGAATCCATGCTGATGGCCCCGTTGGCAATAAAGGTAGAAGTGTTTACTCCATGAATATCGAATTCGGATATTTCCAGGTCAAAGATCTCATAAGTATATGTGTTTTGACTGGCAAACACAGCCCGGCTTGCCTGAGGCTTAAATCCAAAGTTTTTTAGGGATAACAGTCCTGTTTCCGTACTGAAATTAAAGTTGTCAAAACTGATAAAATACTTACCACCCGATAGATTGTAGACTTGTTTCTTCAGATCTAGCTCTAACTTTGAATCATCAATTTTGAAAAAGGGACTTTCCTTATTTGTGGGTTTCAAAGCGATGCCACTAAAAATCAATTCATCGCCCATGTAGGATGAAAGCGTGTCCTGGATGGATTTGTCAATGATATTGAATTGATAATTCTCAACGGTTATCTTGCTGAGGTTTACCGAAGTTAATCCCGGCAAGCGCAGGGAGTCCAATGAAAAAGAGGATTTTTTCTTTTTCTCAATGCCCTTTAATTCTTTAGTCCAGGCATTGTGATAGAGGTTGAAGATGATATTATCAACTGTAAAGGCCCTTATATCCAGATCTTTATCCCACAGAAAATTAAAAATGCTCAGTCCCTCGATATCGGCCTGGCTGACCATTAGTTCTTTTAGTACTAATTCATCAGACGCACCATCTTCGAACAGCTTTGCATGTTCTTTTGTAGGCAATGCACTCATCTCAATGAGCGATAAATTCCCTCGCAAGATATTTAGACGGATATCTGATATAGTCAGATTGTAGTGTTTGCTTTCGTTAATTCGTACTATTTCCCTTCCCAGATATTCTTTTACAACACCTTCAAGAAAACCATTTAAAAAGAAGAAAGAGATGATTAGCAGAAAAGCCACAGAACCGGCAATCCATAAGCTGAGTTTTTTAGTGTTGACCTTGATTATTGCCATAAGACAATATATGAAATGTTATTATTACTTCTCGGGATAAATAGTAATATGGAACTGTCTTAAACTTTGACCTTAAAGTCAAACCAAAAAGCGGTCTCAATCTGGGGTTGAGATGGTACGGGCTGAAAATTGGTAACCAACTCGTTTACTTGTATTGAATTGGTCTAGATTTTTGTTTTAAAATCAAAGGAATACCGTGCTGATATCTGAAGTCTGGTAAAACTTCCATCCATACCTCCTTCCAATTCCCGGACGGCGTGCATGATCTCTGCGCCTAAAAAGAGTTCCGGTGCAGGTTGAAAGATGATGTTTCCTGAAACGGACCAGGCCGACTTATTAACATCCGGTCCTGTAAATTCTGCTGGATTATGCGCATTTAAAAATGCGGCGTTGAAACTCGATTTCCATTTCTTGTTCCAATGGTGCAGATAGGCCAGATAACCGTTAAAGGAATCGATGGTCTGTAGTTCAAGATTGTCCTGTATTACTGCAGAGGTGAGGAAGGCCAGACCAATATACCGACCCATACCCTTGCCATAAGTGGCCATAAAACGGATATCATCTCGCTCGCCCACATTGATTTTACCACCTCCGGTTAACCCCAAGCCAAATGTACCATAGCGTTCCCCTTCATCATCGTAATAACGTGGGATCCTGCCCATTGCTGCCAGCGAAACTGTGCCCCCCTCAAAAGGGAAGTTACGCCGTACTACTAAGTCTGGGAATCCGCCCGAAGAGATGATAAATGAACCACCTCCATTCGGGGTAAAAGTGGTTTCAGGATTTTCAATGGCAAACTGCCAGTTGCCCGAGGTATAGCGGAGTTGTGGCTGCCTGTTAAAAACAAGACCTTCAGCGGCTCCTGTAAAATCCAGATCCTCCGGGAGGATCACGATCATAAAAGTAGACCAGGTCTGACCAAAGAGAAAGTTTTTATACTCAAAGTAGAAATGTCGGATACGCGGGTTGTAGGAATTGGATACCCTTTCATCGCCAGCGGCCGATAGAAGAAAGTCGAGCTCCATATAGGCGTGGATAGGGCTCTCAAAAAGTTCGCTGGCAAAATCCGTGTAGAACCGCGACTCTTTAACGTGCATGTGTGTGTCGAAGCCTCTGACTTCATCGCCCACTGGGATAGCTGCGGGCAGATGGATATCTCTGAGGGGACTGTCCTCACTGGGTCGGCCGTCATTGAATTCTGTTACCATGAAGTCCAGCTTGGCAAAGCCGCCATAGGTGAATGTTGGTGAAGATTTGATTATGTCTTGTGCCGAAACAGACAGACTGAAAAGAGTAACAAAAAGTCCGACACCAATAAGATTTTTCATTGGATTTTTTTTGAAGTACTATTCCGTTATTACTGTTATCAAGTTCAGGCTTTTGGATATGGCAATTTGTGCAAAAGTCTTCTCACTTTTATTCAAAATGTCAATAGCCTCTCTGAAAACATCAATTGCAACATACAGCCTTGTTCCTAGTTATTTTAAGACACCAATATTAGTAATATAATGGTAGGATGTTCATGATAAATGTCATGGTTGTAGGCTTTCAACCACCATACTTTGCTGAATATTGAATTTAGGACTATCTTATTCTTCTAAATTGTTCTGATTTCTCTATTTAGTGAGATTCGGTTAGATTAATCAACTATATAACCGGCGACATTACTAATTTTGCTACCCTTGCAGATCACTTGGAAATAAACATATTCGCAACCTATGGATTACTTTGTCATTGCCAGTGTTTTGGTTTTCATTTCGGCATTTTTCGGCTATCTCAATGTGAGGTTTATAAAGCTTCCCAATACGATAGGGCTTACATTAATTACCATCGTATTTACATTAGGAATATTCGCCCTTAGCTATATTGACGATACGCTGCTCGAAGCAGAGCGCTATATTATTACTCATATTGATTTCAGATCGGTACTGCTAGACATCATGCTCAGCTTTCTTCTCTTTGCCGGTGCCTTACACACCGATGTTCAAAAACTTCATGAACAGCGTTGGCCGGTACTTGTTTTTGCCACTTTTGGGGTATTGGTATCTACTTTTTTGATCGGGACAGGTGTTTATTTTGTATTACAAGCTTTGGGCCTTGGGACGAAGTTTATCTATTGCCTCCTTTTCGGAGCCCTGATTTCGCCTACTGATCCAATCGCGGTATTAGGGATCCTTAAAAAAGCCGGGGTACCCAAAAAACTCGAAATCAAGATAGTTGGGGAGTCCCTTTTTAATGACGGCGTGGGGGTAGTGATATTCCTTACCATTTGTGGATTGGCTAGTGGTACGGGAGATGGAATTGTCTGGAGTGAGGTGTTCTCCCTCTTTACCGAAGAGGTTTTCGGGGGAATATTATTGGGCGGCGTACTGGGCTGGATTACTTTTAGGTTGATGCGGTCTATTAACGACTACAATATTGAAGTGATTATCACCCTGGCTGCAGTAATGAGCGGTACGGTACTGGCTCAATTCCTGCATGTGTCTGCTCCCCTGGCAATGGTGGTAGCAGGACTGATGGTCGGAGGACAAAGGTCGCGCGAACAGGCCATGTCCGGTAAAACAGAGAACTACGTGGACAAGTTCTGGGAATTGATCGACATATTACTCAATACCGTCCTGTTTGTACTTATCGGGATGGAAATACTTGTATTGGACTTCGAACGGGGCTATCTGTTAGCCGGACTGATCATGATCCCGGTAGCCCTTATATGCCGGTATCTGTCATTGATTTTGCCGGTAAAATTATTTAGCAAGCGATTAGACTTTGTTCCCAATACGGCAGTTCTTATGACCTGGGGCGGACTCAGAGGGGCCATTTCAATTGCATTAGCCCTTGGGCTTTCAGAAGGGATGCACCGCGACCTGTTCCTGGTTATTACCTATGTGGTGGTCATCTTTTCCATCATTGTACAGGGCCTTACTGTGGGCAAGTTGGTGAAAAAGCTTCAATAGGCTGCTTGACACCTTTATCAAAGCACTATTCTGGCTCTTATGCTTTATAGAAAGAGGGGCAGCTGTTTTACTCGGTTAATAATACTTATCTTTATTC
>JBPCUI010000364.1:0-8366 GCA_051011235.1 Flavobacteriaceae bacterium | reverse complement strand
CATTCAGCCCTATGCCGATCACAGTAGCTTTTCTTTCTTTTGCTTTCACAATGTTTTCAATTAGTATTCCAGATATCTTCTCCGTACCTGACAGAATGTCGTTAGGCCACTTCACCCTGATCTGTGGCACATCCATTTGCTGAAGTGCTTCGAATACCGCAAGTGATACAGCCATATTCAGACGGAACTGATGCCTGATATCAAAATTTTTAAAGTATTTTAAAACACTAAAAGTGAGGTTCTTACCGGCTTCAGAGTGCCATATAGAACCCTGTTGCCCACGTCCGCTATGCTGATTCGCGGTCCAGACAACAGTCCAGTCAATCGGACTACCGTCTTGCCATAATTTCTTGAGATGCAGGTTCGTGGAACCCGTGGCATCAAGTTTGATCAAATGCATAAAAAGCCGCTATTTAGCATGTACAATGTTATGTTAAAAACTAAGGCTCGCAAAACAAAAAAATAATAACTTTGTATAAACTAAAAATATTGGATGCATAAAAGCAAAGGGAGTGCAGATGAGTTAATAACCTTAATCTTACATGGAATTGAAGAAGTTAAAGGACTAGACACCAACTTACTTGACCTTAGGGAAATAGAAAATACCGTTTGCGACTACTTTATAATTTGCAGTGGCACTTCCAATACACATGTAAATGCCATCGTAAATTCAATCCAGAAAACAGTTAGAGAAGCTATTAAAGACAAGCCCTGGCATGTAGAGGGTTCAGACCACGCGGAGTGGGTATTGCTGGATTATGTCAATGTTGTAGTTCATGTCTTTCAAAAGCAAACTCGTGAGTTTTACGATATTGAAGGGCTTTGGGGAGATGCGAAAGTCACTTTGTTTGAGAATAGCTATAACCAGTAAAGAAAAAGATGTCCAAAGAAAATAATACACCTCAGAAAAAACCGAGATTCAGCTCATGGTGGATCTATGGCCTCATTGCAGTATTGCTGCTGGGCTATCAATTCTTTGGAAGTGGAAATTTTGCAGCCACCAAAAAGACTACTACTTCCGAGCTGCAGGAATATCTCAGAAATGGAGATATTGAAAAGATCCTGATTATAACAAATACTAATCAGGCCAAGGTTTTCCTATCGGAAGAAGCCTTGTTAAAAGATGTTCATAAAGATGTTTCAGATAAACCTTTGTTTCCGTCAACCGGAATTGTCCCGCAATATGTGCTGGATTACGGGGATTTGCAAATCTTTCAAAATGAAATTACGGAGATAAAAAAGGAGAATAACCTCGATACCATTGTGGAGTTCGACAAGGAATCCAATGTGTTCATGGAACTCCTGCTAACCATCTTACCCTTTGTTTTGATCATCGGAATTTGGATATATCTGATGAGAAGAATGTCTGGTGGTGCAGGTGGAGGTGCAGGTGGTCAGATATTCAATATTGGAAAATCCAAGGCGAAACTCTTTGATGAAAAAACGGATACACGAACTTCTTTTCAAGACGTTGCCGGATTGGAGGGTGCGAAGGAAGAAGTGGAAGAAATAGTGGAGTTTCTGAAAAACCCCGACAAATATACCTCTCTTGGTGGAAAGATCCCTAAAGGAGCCTTGCTTGTAGGACCTCCGGGAACAGGTAAAACCTTATTAGCCAAAGCGGTGGCAGGTGAGGCCAAGGTACCTTTCTTTTCGCTTTCAGGGTCAGATTTTGTCGAGATGTTTGTCGGTGTTGGTGCCTCGCGTGTACGCGACCTTTTCAAACAGGCTAAAGACAAATCTCCGTCGATTATTTTTATTGATGAAATTGACGCTATTGGAAGAGCCAGAGGTAAAAATAATTTTACCGGGTCTAATGACGAACGAGAAAATACACTCAATCAATTGCTGACCGAGATGGACGGTTTTGGCACCAATACCAATGTAATTGTTTTGGCGGCTACGAACAGGGCGGATGTTTTGGATAAAGCGTTGATGCGTGCCGGACGATTTGGCAGGCAGATCTATGTCGATTTACCAGATATAAGAGAACGAAAGGAAATATTTGAAGTACATCTCCGGCCAATTAAAACATCTGAGACACTCGATCTGGATTTTCTGGCCAGACAAACACCCGGATTCTCCGGGGCAGATATTGCCAACGTCTGTAATGAAGCTGCTTTGATTGCTGCCAGGAAGGAAAAAAAGGCTGTGGGCAAGCAGGATTTCCTCGATGCGGTAGACCGAATAGTAGGAGGTCTTGAAAAGAAAAATAAGATCATAACTCCGGGTGAAAAGAAAACGATTGCCTATCACGAAGCAGGTCACGCCACTGTAAGCTGGATGCTGGAACACGCTGCCCCTCTGGTTAAAGTTACAATTGTTCCCCGGGGACAATCTCTGGGATCTGCATGGTACCTGCCTGAAGAAAGGCTCATCATCAGATCTGAACAAATGGAAGATGAAATGTGTGCTACCTTAGGAGGCCGGGCGGCAGAAAAGGTGATCTTTAATAAGATCTCAACAGGTGCCTTAAGTGATCTGGAAAAGGTTACAAAACAAGCCAGGGCCATGGTAACTATTTACGGTCTGAACGATGAGATTGGCAATCTTACCTATTACGATTCGTCGGGGCAGAACGAATATGGTTTCACCAAACCCTACAGCGAAGAAACGGCGCAGAAAATAGATGAGGAGATCTCGAAGATAATCGAAGAACAGTACACTAGAGCTATAAAGGTGCTTGAGGAGAACAAGGATAAATTGATTGCTTTAGCTGAAAGGCTACTTGAAAAAGAAGTTATTTTTAAAGAAGATCTGGAGAAGATATTTGGGAGTAGACCCTTTGAAAGCAAATTCGATCAGAAAGGGCAGGAAAAATTAGATCAAGAAGAGTTAACTCCCGAAGAATCTGCCCCAGAGAAAAAATAAGGTCTGGTATTGCTTGACTAGGATACATATCCACATGATTTAGAATTTATAGATGGGTTTGTTCGGAAAACTATTTAGTGGTGGCAAGAAAAAGGTTTCTAAGGAGACAGTTGAAACCAGGGGGGTTCATATGCCCGACATCAATATACCCATTGATGAAAAATTCACCATCCATTTCAAGAAGAACGGCGGTAAATTTTTGTATTGCGATACTTTTGGTGAAGTCTCTGTAGCCTTGCAGAATATCATTGAGGAGAACCATTGGGAAGAAGAGCCCTTCTACATCCTGAATCCTTTACTCAGAGACAAATTTGAGAAAGAGAATATTTCTTTTACGAAAAAGGTCGATCAAAGTAATATCTTCTTCACAACCTGCGAACACCTGGTTGCACATAACGGTTCCATTTTGGTGTCCTCGAATCAGTTGCAGGAAAAAAAGCTCCATGAAGTACCGGAAAATGTTATTGTATATGCTACCACAAGTCAACTGGTTGATACAATAGGAGAAGGACTAAAAATCATAAAGAAGAAATATAAGAACGGAATTCCTGCGAATATTACCACAATAAAGCATTTCCAGTCCACTACCGAGAATGCCAATGATTTCCTCACCTACGGAAGCAGCTCCAAACACCTTTATCTATTATTGCTCGAAGATCTCTAACATGAAAGAAATTTTGAGGAGATTGATCACTGGGGCGGTCTATGTCGTATTGCTTCTATCAACTGTGTTTCTGAGTTCAGACGCCTTCGATTTCCTTTTTATGGTCTTTGGCCTTGCCTGTCTGTATGAGTATGTAAGATTAGTGCATCTAAGAGGCTATTATATCTTCATTGCGTATCTCGGCCTTTGGTGGGCCTATATCTATCTGATAGATGATAAGATACTTATCAATCTGCTCATGATCTTTACCATTGGTGTGGATATATTGCTATTGTATTATTTGTTTTCCAAGAAGAAAAAACTGCGGTATAACTATCAAAAATTCATCACAGGCTTATTCTATATTGGAGGTGGCTGCATTTTCCTGACCATGATTCCATACAAAGACAACGAGTTTGCGAAATTCCTGATAATGGGAATATTTATTCTTATCTGGATCAATGATTCCTTTGCATATCTCGTAGGCAGAACGCTGGGCAGAACTAAGCTGTTCACCCGGGTTTCACCTAAAAAGACGGTAGAAGGGGCAGTTGGTGGTTTTGTATTTACACTAATAGGTACTTATTTTCTCGCCAAATATGAACCTATCCTGAGTTCGAATCAATGGCTGATTTTAGCAGTGGTAGTTGTAATTTTTGGAATTTTAGGAGATTTAATAGAATCTAAATTGAAAAGAGAGGCAGGGGTAAAAGACAGTGGTGCCATTCTACCAGGTCACGGGGGAATGCTCGACAGACTTGACAGCATGATATTTGCCGCCCCTTTCGCATATCTCACGCTTTATATTTTTACAAATGTTTCATAGAGAAGGTCAGAAGATAATTTTAATTGCATTTGCGTTGGTGAGTGTGGTTGTACTACTAGCACATTTCTATATCGCAATTACCTGGCTTAAAATAGCGCTTCAAATAGCATCAGTCCTGGTCTTGATCCTCATCCTGCAATTTTTTAGAAACCCGAAGAGGGTTATCCAGAAAAATTTTAATGATATCCTCGCACCGGTCGATGGCAAAGTGGTGATTGTTGAGGAAGTAGAGGAAAAAGAATACTTTAAAGACAAGCGCTTACAGGTTTCTATATTTATGTCACCTGTGAACGTGCACGTAACACGTTACGCAGCAAGTGGTGTTATTAAGTATTCCAAATATCATCCCGGTAAATATCTGGTTGCCTGGCACCCCAAATCGAGCGAAAAGAATGAAAGGACGACCGTGGTAATAAATACACCTCTTTTTGGCGATATCCTCTACCGGCAAGTGGCCGGTGCTGTAGCGCGCCGCATCGTGAATTATGCCGAAGTTGGTAAACAAGTTCAACAAGGTGAGGATGCAGGATTTATCAAATTTGGCTCAAGGGTAGATTTGTTATTACCTTTGGATTGCGCCATAACAGTAAAAGTTAACCAGAAGGTTGTTGGAGCTAAAACTTGTATTGCCACCCTAGTAGAAAGTGAAGAAGAAACATTCTTTACATAAGGACTTTAAAAAAGCAGTTGCGTTTGTGAACGAATACACAGACCCACTGCCTGCGGACTTGCTTCTAAAACTTTACGCCTATTATAAGATTGCCAATGATAATTACGATCACCCCGGCAGTAAAACCCCTTTGATCAATGCGTTCAAAGCCAATGCGCTTATCCAGGCGCAGAATGTAAATAGGGAAGAAGCTATGAAGAATTATATTGCGTTGGTTAAGAAAGAAATCGCCAAAAAATAAGGGATTCGCCTATATACATTTATTCATCAGGGTTCGTAGATAAGCCTAAAGAACATACTCAGCCTTTCATTTTCACGTGCGACCCCTATACCCGTCACTAGACCGATCAGAATATGATCGGATAGTTCTACGCGCATCTGCGGTCTAATTGTCATTCCAAAATCCCCTTCTTCGATTTCTTTATTGAATTCTATTCCGATAAAATTTGTAGTTCCGGGTATCATGTAGTGCAGATTTGTATTTATTTCCAATTGCGTGTTCGACTGACCGCTTCCAAATATTCGTTCTATCACCGGTCCGCTATAAATTAGTGTGTGGAAACTGCGGCCCCAGCGTTTAGCGGCAACAAAAAAGGGATTGAATTCATTTCCAACGTACAAAGGCATTGTACCATAGTCCATAAATGGAACAAACTTAAATTGATGGAGATATCCCAGCGCCAATGAAATGCTGTTCTTCTTAGATACCAGGAAGGTATATTGAGCTGCCACCTGGATACCATCCAACTTATTCGAAGGCAACGGATCACCTGGCTCGCCCGTATAAAAAGTAAAAGGTAGTTCAATTTCCAGGCCTAAACGGTCAATAGGCGCGAATTCATATTCTATCAGAACTTCGTATTCTTCGTAAGCATCCTCATCATTCAATCCAAAACCCACATTCCATTCTCTTTCCCCTTTTCGCGCTCCCAGATCCCGGATCAAATCTATGTACAATGGTTCTGCGTGTAAGACCTTGTCCGGTCCTTCTTTTTCCTCGACCAATTCGATATATTCCGAATCCCGCATAAGCCGGTCCGAACGCAGTTCCCTATTTTCCTCCTGGGCAAGAAGACTATTCGGTATAACGAGCAGTACCAAAACTATCTGAAACACATATGTATTGTGGCCCTGGTATTTAATGTTTAATGTTTTGAGAAAGTTTTGTGATTCAGTTTATAAAATACTGCAAAATAATCATGGCTGTTTAGCCAGTGCGCATAGGTAATTCACCAATAAAAATTAAAAAGGACCAATCATTATATGTGCCCTGTGTGTACCCGGATCCATCAGCCAGGGCATACCAGGTGCATGTGGTTTAGCGGGTAGTCCTGTGGTTTCGGTGGTGGCAAAAGGTGTATAGATAACATATCGAAATTTTCCATCTTTTAAGGAACCTGTCCCAGCATCGTAATTCTCATCCTTTCCAAAATACACATACATCATGCTGGGTGATTCGGGCATCTTTAATTTTCCTTCAGACACTTCCTCTCCCCTGATCTTCATGCGCTGTTGAAAATCCAGCCCCTGTGCATTCAGCTCTCTTCCACGGGCCATGAATGGCTCTAATTTTTTCGAATAGCAGGACACACTGATACCCTCCTTGGACGGGTTATCAGATATACAGACCAGATTATTACTCCCCTCACGCAATACAACAAGTTCGCCACTTTTGTTGTAACCATATACCATTGCTCCTGCTTTATCCTCTTCGGGAGCCGGCAGCGTAGCAGTTATGATTTGTACCTCAGATGTAGGTATCTCTGTTTGAATTTCTTGTGCAAATAATCCCGCTGTGATACACAGGGTGACAAAAATGGAATATCGTTTCATTGTCGATTTGTTTTCCCTAAAGTTAACGATCTGCCTGTAATTCATCAAATACGGGATTGAGCTTTTAAATACCAGTTTTCTAAAAATCTCCGATAACTTGTAAAACAGCCCTAATTAACTCTTTCTACGGTGCAATTATAGCAGCCGGGACCGGCGTTGTGCAGGTGTATGTAAGATACTTCTCTAAGGCTAAAGACATCTTTTATCTCCTCTCTTAGCATTCTGCCTTGCTGTGTACGGGCATCTACCATCATTCCTTCTTTGTTATA
Source organism: Flavobacteriaceae bacterium (assembly GCA_051011235.1). GTDB lineage: Bacteria > Bacteroidota > Bacteroidia > Flavobacteriales > Flavobacteriaceae > JAHEJJ01. The sequence goes on along the minus strand of JBPCUI010000364.1, from coordinate 1,254 downwards.
AGCTCTTAAAGAAAGTAGCCGATGCCGAAGCATCTTAGGAATTTCATTAATTGCCAGTTCAGCTTTTAATGCATCTTTTCTGATAAAAATAGGTCCGGCTGAACGATATGGTGTAGACACGGAGTGGTGTTCGAAGGTAAATAGCAACACTTCCTCCCCCGGCTTGGCATCTTCCAGACTGATGCGACAGGGATATCCTGGAAATTCATCTACAATGCTACGACGTATTCCAATGACTTCCAGTTCGGAATCTTTCATGGTAAACCATTCTCGTTGTATCCTTGGGTCAATAGCTTTTATGATGAAATCAGTTTTCATATTTGTAGCGGTATATTTATTTGGTTTTGAAATCTACTTTTTAGATCACAGCGTATCAGACAGGGTCACAGCTTCATAAGCATTGATGGCTGCTTTCCTATTAGCTCCCCATCTGTAATTCCCCGTTTCTCCGGAATTCCGAATAACCCGGTGGCATGGAATTAAATAAGCTATCGGATTATTTCCTACTGCAGTTCCAACTGCCCTACTTGAACCAGGTTTTTTAATTGTACCAGCGATATCGCCATAAGCGACCAATTGTGTAGATGGTATCCTCAATAATGCTTTCCAAACCTGAATTTGAAATGGCGATCCTTGAATATCCAGTGAAATTTTCCCGTCCGGCCTCTGCCAATCCTTAAAATACTTGTCAATTTTCTTGCCGTTCGGGCCCAGTCCATCGTTTATAGTTGCCAAAGGATATTCCCGGATTAATTCGGATCTGAGCTCGGACTTGAGGCCGAAAGAAAGTCGGTTAATTCCTTTATGAGTTTCTGCAATACTCGCCACCCCGAATGGTGTATCTAAATTACCCAGTTTTAATTCCAGGTCTTTTCCTCTTTTTCTGTATTCTCCGGGTGTACAGGCCTCTATTTTCACAAATAAATCATGTAGGCGGCCATTTCCGGAAAGACCCACGTCATATGCGGTTTCCAGTGTAGATTTACCTTTCTTCAGGGCAGATTTAGCGTGCTCAAGAGTGAGAAATTGCAAGAACTCCTTCGGGCTGATCCCAGCCCATTTTTTGAACAACCGCTGGAAATGGTACTTGCTCATATGTACATGATCGGCCATTGCATCAAGGCTAGGTTGATCAATGCTCTGATCATTGATAAACCCGATGGCTTTTTCTATTACCGTGAAATGATGTGTATTTTCCATAGAACAAAAATCGGTACTTCTGGGCCAAACTACAATCCGATTCTTGCTCTGTTT
>JBPCUI010000363.1:0-7476 GCA_051011235.1 Flavobacteriaceae bacterium | reverse complement strand
GGTCAATTTAATCCTCACAAAGGGGGATCATGCGATGAATACTTCGTATGGGGCAATTGAAAGGCAACTACAGTCTAAAGGTATAACAAGCCCCACCATAAGAGATGTATCCGATGCGGTTATCGCCATCAGACGTGCCAAGCTTCCAGACCCAGAGGAGTTGGGCAACAGTGGAAGTTTCTTCAAAAACCCGGTTCTGAACGAAAGTGAATTCAATTCGTTTTCTAAAAGTCATCCAGAGGCACCTTATTTTAAAGTTGGTGATGGTACGGTAAAGATTCCGGCCGGTTGGCTTATAGAAAATACTGGTTATAAGGGCAAATCCTTAGGGAATGCAGGCGTTCATAAAGACCAGGCACTGGTGTTGGTTAATTTGGGTGGCGCCAGTGGTGAAGAAATCCTTAAACTGGCCAGGTCTATTCAAAAAGATGTATCTCAGAAGTATCATATTGAATTGGTCCCCGAGGTTAACATCTTGGGATAAACCCGTCGCCTGATCTTGTGCTTCATGATACAGCCTGAATATAATGGGATTTTATTCTGATTGGTCAATCTCAAAATTCTGCAAGCCTGGTCACAAAAAAATAACCCCCGAGAAAGATTTCACAGGGGCTATACCAAACCAAACTAACCAAAAACTAAATGTACAATAACCAGTTGTACATTTATTTAATTAAAATTGAGATAACGCTTAATTAACAATCAATTTTATAATTTAGCGTTTACACTAATATATACGGTCGAGAAGACATCCTTGGATGCTTTGAAGAAATATATTTAGGATCTCTCAATCCTTTTAATGAGCGCACTACTTGAAAAACATATTATCGAATTATTGCTCGAGCGCAATGAAAAAGCAATTTCACTGCTCTACGAGAACTATGGCGACACCTTATATGGGGTTGCTCTAAAAGTTGTCAGAGACGAAGAACTGGCTCAGGATGTGCTTCAGGAAAGTTTTGTAAAGATCTGGAAGAAATCCGACACCTATGATGCGACCAAGGCAAAACTCTTCACCTGGTTGTTTCGAATTACAAGAAATACTGCCATCGATAAGCTCCGCAGCTTAAGCACGAAGTCTGACAAGGAAATCCAAATGGATATTTCGGACGTATATAATGTAGGCATTGAAAGTATCAGGCCCGAATTTATGGATGTCAAAGAGAACCTGGACAAGATTGAATTTAAGTACCAGGTGGTCTTGGACGCCTTGTTTTTTCAAGGCATGACACAACAGGAAGCCAGTGATGAACTGGACATTCCGCTGGGAACCATAAAGTCGAGGTTAAAAATTGGATTGAGGGAGTTGAAAAAGATTTATCAAACGTCTTCAATGATGCTCATGCCTCTATTAAGTTTAATATCATGAGAGAAAAAATTCGCATATTTCTGAATACGGATTTGCTTGAAAAATATCTTTTAGGTACCACCAATACAGAAGAAGCACTTCAGGTGGAACGTTATATAGCAATGTATCCGGAAGTCAGGAAAATATACAACGAACTTCAGGAAAATCTGGAGACTTTTGCTAAAATGCATGCAGTGAAAACCCCGGAAGGTCTTCGCGCAAGGATTTTAAATACGATTAAGGCACAGAATGTTGGAAGACGCAGGTTCCGCAGATATGCAATTGCGGCAAGTGTTGTGGCGTTTTTGTTTGCAGGTTCGTCCTATTTCTTCTGGAACCAAAATCAGAATTTACAGAAAGAAAACACAATCGTCAGCAATAAAATCAAGGATCTTGAGGAAGATATGAAAGGACAGCTGGAAGACGTTAGGAACCAGTTTATTGTTCTCAACAACCCACAGACCAAAAAATACATTGTCAATGGTAACAAAAAGGCAAGAGAGCTAAAGGCGGTCGCTTATATTAATCCGGTCAAGAAATTGGCTTATATCAATGTAAGGAACCTTCCAAATTTGCCGGAAGACCATTGTTATCAGATGTGGGCCGAAGTTAACGGCGAAATGGTTAACCTGGGTGTTATACGAAATGCTGACGATAAGGACAGACTCAGAGCATTGCCCTATGCAGATAATGCAGTGAGTTATATTACAATAGAACCTAAGGGTGGAAATGACACGCCTACAGTTCAAAATATTGTTGCCAATATTTCCTATTAGTCTAGAAAAGCTTAATGATCGAATAAAGCCCCTTGAAGGGGCTTTTTTTGTACCTTTGCCCAAAGACAAAATATGAAGCTGCTATTACTCACCATCGGTTTGTTGGCCCTGGCTTTTTTAGGTATCGCGATAAAAATTTGGTCTAAGAAAGACGGAAGATTTGCGGGTACCTGCGCAAGTCAAAATCCCTTTCTGAACAAAGAAGGAGAACCCTGTGGTTATTGTGGCAAGCTGCCAGAAGAACAGGAGTGCGAGAGAGAAACCTCTCCGGAGTTTCATTAGAACAGATTACCTATCCCATTTTCCTCAATACCCGTTTGGAAAAAACAGACGAAATACTAAAAAACACTATCAGTAAGGCCAAAAAAGGCAATCAGATTGCTTTTAGTACACTTTTGGATACTTTTTGGGGAGATGTCTACGGCTTCCAGCTAGTAAGGACTAAAAATGAAAATGACGCCGAGGACATTACAATTCAAACCTTCTCAAAGGCCTTTGATAAAATAGATACGTATGACGACTCATTTGAGTTTAAGACCTGGCTTATTGCCATCTCTAAAAACCTGCATGTAGATCTTATTAGAAAGCGCAAAAGGAATGTACTCGAAAGTACAGAGTCCGGAAACAGCGAAGTAATTACCAAAGTCCTCGACGATGCCCCCAGCGCGGAAGATCTTCTGATTACCGAACAAAACCTGGCATCACTCCTTCTCAATATTAAAGTTTTAAAGCCTCATTATCAGGAAGTGATCAATCTCCGTTATTTTCATGAAATGTCTTATGCAGAAATCGCAAATGAATTAGATGAACCCATTAATAATGTAAAAGTAAAGCTCTTACGTGCTAAAAAGCTGTTAGCGGAGATCATCAAAAGCAGAGAAATCTGATAAAAGTAAGCAGTACAAGGGTAAAATAACTACATGCCCTCACAATCTGACTCTTCCAAACCCTTAGAAGTACTCCTCAATTTGTTCGTATATTTGCCAAAAATTATCCATGAGCCTCGAAACGGTCACTCATATAATACCTCCGGCAGGAAAGCCAAAATGGCTGAGGGTTAAACTACCCACTGGGAAAAAGTATACACAACTCAGAGGCCTGGTAGAGAAATACGATCTGCATACGATTTGTACGTCTGGCAGTTGTCCCAACATGGGTGAATGCTGGGGAGAAGGTACTGCAACATTTATGATTCTTGGAAATATCTGTACGCGTTCTTGTGGATTCTGTGGCGTACAAACAGGCAGACCGGAAAATGTAGATTGGGCGGAACCCGAAAAAGTGGCTCGATCTATTAAGATTATGGGGATACAACATGCCGTTATCACGTCCGTGGATCGGGACGATCTTAAAGATATGGGGTCCATTATTTGGGCAGAAACAGTAAAGGCAATCCGACGGATGAATCCCAAAACCACGCTCGAAACCCTTATACCAGATTTTCAAGGCATCCACGCCCATCTGGACCGGATCATCGGAGTGGCACCTGAAGTAGTTTCGCATAACCTGGAAACTGTGAGAAGATTAACACGAGAGGTGCGCATTCAGGCGAAATATGATAGAAGTTTGGCTGTTCTCCGCTATTTGAAGGAAAACGGTATTAGAAGGACCAAGTCTGGCATCATGCTGGGGCTGGGCGAAGCAGAAGCTGAGGTTCTGGAGACCATGAACGATCTAAGGAACGCGGGGGTCGATATTCTCACAATTGGTCAATATCTGCAACCATCGAAAAAACATTTAGCAGTAAAGGAATTCATTGTTCCACAAAAATTTGAGAAGTACGAAGAAGTAGGCCTCGAAATGGGCTTTAGACATCTGGAGAGCGGTGCATTGGTAAGATCTTCATACAAGGCTCATAAGCATATTCACTAGGGAAAGAGCATAAAATCAGGTGTTTTTTCCGTTATTTTTGTAAAAACTGAATGTTTTTAATACAATTTGGAATTTATTGATACATTTGAGTGAATTTGCAATACTACCCCGATATTACGAACTTTTTGTACGAAAAGACCGACCGAATTACGGTTTGCGAACAATAGATATACGTCCTGAACGTTTGAATTTAGGATAACTTAAGTAACCTACGAGAGGTTCATACAACGACAAAACACCGATCCGAGTCAAATTGTTTGTTAGACAAGAACTTCTCAAGACCAAAATGCTATACGTGAGATCTGGAGTTGTACATAACAGATTACAGATTGCTTTATTTACCTGGTCGTTCATCTGTTGCCTTCAAATAGGCTTTTCTCAAAACAGTGCTCCGGAAAGTAATGACATTGAAAACTACTTCAATGAAACCAGACTTTACCAAAATCAGAATAAGATAGACCAGGCCCTGGAGACCCTGGATAAGGCTGCAGCATTAGCCGAAGCCAATGAGGATGAAAAAGGACTGGTAGAATGCTATCACAAGTTCGCACTCCTGTATATGGAGCTCAACAAAAGAGAGACTACCATTTTTTACTGGGACAGGGCGACTGTTCTTCTCAACGAACTGGAATTCCCCTATGGTCAGGCTGTACATAAATTCATAGAGGCTCAATTATTATACGACAGCGGTAATAATTTTCAGGCCATCTTTATGCTGAATGAAGCCAGGCAATTAAGCAACGACAGGAATCTCTACAATAATATCGTGCTGCTGGAGGCAAATATCTATTTGAGCATCGATAAATTTGACAGTGCCGCCACAAACTTCAATTCTCTGGTTGTAAACAATGACGTTTATGAGAAAGAGGCGTTGATTGCAAAAGCGCATATGGGTTTGGCAAGGCTAAACACAGAACTTCAAAACTATGAGGAAAGTGTAAAAAATGGCAAAAGAGCTTTAGAATTTGCTCAGCGGAACGGTCTTGAAAAACTGGTATTAGAAGCCAATGAAATTTTAGGCTCTTCATATGAAGCATTGAATGCCTATGATCTGGCTCTTATGCACAACAGGAATATCCTGGGAATTAAGGATTCTATATTTACCATTGAAAAAGTAAAGGCAGAAGCAAAAACAGCAGATCGTATCCAATTTGATTTTATGAAGGTGGAGATCAATAAACAAGATGCCAGAATTGAAGATCTCAGTGAATCGGCTAACAGGTCCGAGCTGACGGCTATCCTTACTTCCGCCTTTCTAACCATAATTTCATTATTGGCGGTTTCGCTCTATCGCAATAACCAGATTAAACTAAAGACTAACGACCTGCTCCACACAAAGAACAGGGAATTACAAGGTGCTCGCGATGCGGCCGTTCAGGCCATGGAAGCAAAGACGAACTTCCTTTCTACAGTTAGTCATGAATTGCGCACGCCACTTTACGCAGTAACAGGTCTGACACACTTATTGCTTGAAGAGAATCCGGGTCAGCACCAAAAAGAGCATCTGAAGTCACTTAAGTTTTCAGGGGATTATCTACTTAATTTTATAAATGATATCCTGCAAATCAATAAAATTGATGCCGATAAGCTGGAGCCACTCGCCATTGAACTCAATTTGAAAAAGATACTTACAGAGGTTATCGAGTCATTACAGCAAAGCGCAAAGGAAAATAATACCACGATCAGCCTTAGTTACGACGAGTCCATTCCAAGACATCTTATGAGTGACCCACTAAAACTGTCGCAGATCTTTATGAATTTGGTGGGCAATGCCTTAAAATTTACCAAATACGGGGAGGTAAAAGTAATTGCAAAACTTGTTAATAAACTGGATGAGGATGTGACCATTTATTTCGAAGTTAAAGATACCGGTATAGGAATTTCCAAAGAACAGCAGAAGCACATTTTTGACAGTTTTGAACAAGGTTCCATTCAAATTAACAGGGAATACGGCGGCACTGGTCTTGGACTGACGATCGTTAAAAGCCTGCTCGGAATATTCAATAGCAGGATCCAGCTCCGAAGCGATGTAGGTAAAGGTAGTTCCTTCTTTTTTGAGCTTAATTTAAAAAGCAAGGACAGCGTTGTTGATGATATTCCTTTCGAGATTACTGAGAAGAACTATGATTTGAAGGGACTCCATCTTTTGATAGTTGAAGACAATAAAATAAACCAGGTAATTACGAAGAAAATGCTTGGCAAAAAAGATGTGAGTTGCGACATTGCCAATAACGGTCATGAAGCCGTTGAGATGGCCAGTCAAAATGAGTACGACGGTATCCTGATGGATATACATATGCCTGGTATCAGTGGAGTTGAAGCAACGATTGAAATCAGGAAATTTGATAAAAACACACCCATTATTGCGCTTACCGCTATTTCACTTGACGACAGCCTCGAAAGTTTTTACGCCGCAGGTTGCAACGATGTGGTTACCAAACCTTTCAAACCTGAAGTCTTTTACAATAAAATCGGTGAGAATATCCTGGAACACAAAGTGAATAAATCAGCGCTATAAGTTTTTCAAAGCGTTGAGTAGTTGTTGTTTTCCATCACTGAGAAACCGATGCCTTACCTCCAGAAAATAAGCCTGGTCCAGCACATTTAAACCCCTTACATAATCCTTTTCAGTTGTGAGCACCAAGGGCTCTTTACGAAGCAAATCTAAGTCAGAGGCTGAGAAATGATGATGATCCCGGAATTTTATATGGTTTAACTCTATACCCTGCTGAGAGAGGAATTTCAAGAAGGGGTCGGGATCTGCAATTCCAGTGGCTACAGTTACGGCCGACGATTTAAGTTCATCGAGTTGGCGGCTACCAGCCCGACCTTGGATTAACGCTGAATATTCGATTGTGCAGAAAAGTACTTCCTGATGAGCCTTCGGTTTTAGCCTCGACCTGATATCTGCCATGGACTCATCGCTTAGATCGCCAGGGCATTTTGTCACCACGATCAGGTTTGCGCGTTTGGCCTGAGATTTGGAGTCTCTGAGATTGCCCGTTGGCAAAAACCAGTCTTCCGTGTACAAACGGTTGAATGTTGTTAGTAAAATCGAATATCTTGGAATTACTTTTCGGTGTTGAAACGCGTCATCAAGAAGGATCAGCTCCGGATCAAATTGGTTTTCCAGAACAGATATTCCCCTCCTCCTGTTCCCATCCGAAACCATGGTAACAGAGGGAAATTTTGAATATATCTGTAGGGGTTCGTCACCGATATCCTCGGCAGTACTTTGGCTATCAGCCAAGACAAATCCAACGGTCTTTCTCCTGTAACCCCTGCTCAGCACAGCGATACGCTGGTAGTTGGAAATATTTCGGATAAGCCATTCGATCATTGGAGTTTTTCCCGTACCGCCCAGACTCAGATTCCCAACACAAATAGTTGGTGTATTGAATGTGCTGCTCGATCGCCATCCGAGATCATAAGACAAGTTCCTCAGATACACAGCCGCAGCATAAATGAGAGAAAGTGGCC
>JBPCUI010000362.1:0-8293 GCA_051011235.1 Flavobacteriaceae bacterium | reverse complement strand
ATTCAGTAGTGTTCTCGTGATTGCCCGCCAGGTGGTCAAGAGTTTCCTTACTTATCTGTTCTAAAATGTTGGTCATTTCATTTTTACTATCATCTGTGAGTTCCGCATTGCTCGTAATGAAATAGTGAACTATCTGTAAGGCGCTTCTAAACTTGCTGAGATGTCCAAGGGCTTTTTCCCTGCGCCGGAAAGAGCCTCTTATGGCAAATACGATGGGAAATACAATGGCAATACTTAATAAGGTGAGATCTACATGAAATATTATATTAAAGTAATAAGCTAAATATGTGCTTAGTACCGATATTATCAAAACTATTAACGTTCTGTGATTTAATATGGAAAGATATAGTCTAATAACAAGAAAATTAGTACTTTATTACGATTAAAACTAACCACAATATAGTGAAAAAGCAAGTGAATAAACTGTGGATACTGGTTTCTTTAATGGCGATCTGTTCGTCATTCTCTCAAGAGACCAAAGGATCCGATGAGTCCCAAACCAGACGCGAACTGTTTACCAAAGATGAAATACTTCCAATTAAAATTACGTATTCCATCAAGGAAATGAAGACAAAGACCAATGACAGCACCTATTTGAATTCGGACCTTACCTATCAGCTGGCGGACGGGTCATGGCAAACCCTGGATGTTAGGCTTAGGGCTCGTGGGCATAACCGCAGGGAGACTTGTTATTTTACGCCGATTAAGATAAAAATCAAGAAATCGGAACGCAAAGGAAGTACTTTTGAAGGCGATAAGAAATTAAAACTGGTACTCCCCTGTCTGTTGCAGAAAGACAAGAACGACAAATTGTTAAAGGAGTATATGGCGTATAAGATGTACCAGGAGATTTCTCCCTATCATTTTAAGACGCGATTATTGGATATAGAATTCACTGAGATAAGAAATAAGAAGACTAAAGAGTTCAAGTTAAAAGGATTTGTTATTGAAGATATAGATAAAGTAGCCGATCGTTTTGGGGGTAAAGAAATAAAAGGCAGGGTAATACATCCCCTCCAGCAGGATGACCGCGCCTCTGTTCAAAATGACTTCTTTCAGTTTATGATTGGGAACACCGACTTTTCGAATGCCTATCAGCACAATGAGAAGCTTATTTTTATCGACGGTAAAAAGGCCATCCCGGTACCTTATGATTTTGATTTGGCAGGCCTGGTGAATGCCAGCTATGCGGTGGTCTCACAAATCGGAAAGGAAACCCTGCCTATTACGAGTGTAACAGAGCGCCTGTACCGTGGATTTAAGAGGGATATGCAGGTATATGACGAGGTACGTAAAGATATCATTAGCCGGCAAGGGGCAATAAATGCGGCTATGGACGAGGTGGAACAGCATTTTGAAGATCCTCAGGAATTTAGCAGGGCAAAGGAATATATCTCGATTTTTTATAAGATCATAGTCGACGATAAGAGGTACAACAGAGAGATCGTCAACAGGGCACGGACCAAATAGTTTGGACCAACTTTATTATTGTAAATACGAACAGACTTTTAGCCAGGTATTAGTCGGACTAATCAAACAATTCTTTAAGCGGCTTACCGCTTGATCCGTTAGGTAATTGCAGGTTGAGGAACATTGCCAGGGTTGGCGCAACATCTGTAATACTAACTTCTCTGACTGACTCCCCATGCGGTATGCCTTTTCCCATCCAAACCATTGGAACATGCGTATCGTAAGCATAACCAGAGCCATGGGTGGTTCCCCTAACCAGTGACGGTTTCATTCCAGGTGTGGCATTTTGAACATAGCCGGGCAGGAAGTTCAACACAACATCCCCTGAACGCATAGGATGATAGCCATTTTGGATCCTATGCGCCAGACCGCTGTCGTAATAGTTATTCCTTAGATGATCGGCCGTCAATGCCAGTACTATACCCGGCTGGGTTATCAGGAAATCAGCAGTGGCCTGCCGGATATTGCGCAAATCCACCTTCTTTTCTTTGATTAGCTTCTTATTGAGATATACATTTTCGTAGTTGAAGATCTCCACCCATTCTCCATTACCGTATTTATCGTTCAGAAAATTATTGAGTGCAATCGAATAGATATGCAATGCCGCAATCCCTGCGGGCATTTTATTCGCTTCCGCATAAGAAGCTGTTGGCATTACTCCGTGATCCGAAGTCAGGAAAACGACATAATTACCCTGCCCAATGTCATTGTCAAGCGACAATAATAATTGTTCAATATCTTTATCCAATCTTAAATAAGTGTCCTGGAGTTCAACAGACTGAGGGCCAAATGTATGACCGATTATATCGGGTACGGAATAGCTGATATTGATCAGGTCTGTTGCCTCATCCTTGCCTAATTCTTCGTTCTTTATTGCCTCTAGAGCAAATTCTGTCAGCAGCGTGTTCCCTAAAGGAGAAGCCCAGATCAAATGGTACTCAGTACCCGATTCCCGTCGACTTTCTCTTATGGATTTAAAATCATATGGAAATGTAGGTGTGCTCCCCTGGCCGCGGAGTAAGCTTTCATATGGATTGTTATCCGGGGCACTTTCTGTATAGTCCTCTATGGGGTAGAGTGTTTCCCAGGTTTCGTTAAGGTAAGCGTCCGTTTTTTCTTGTTTATTAAAGCGATTTACCCATGAAGGAACCTGGTCCATATAATAACTGCTGCTCACAAAATACCCGGGACTCGTCTGCCAGCTATGCCAATAAGCCGCATTTGCCGTATGACCACCTGGTATGATCGCCCCCCGGTCTTTTAGGGAGACACTGATCACTTTAGATTTAAAATTGCTCGCCAACCTCAGTTGATCGCCTATAGTGGTGGTTAGCAAATTGTTGGGCGAAAGGCCAATGGAATCGGGTTGTTGAGAGCCTACTATGATCACCTTATCATCACCAACATTACTCACTATTTGTGCCGCTTTGCGATCGTACCAGCTGTTCCCTATAATACCATGTGATGAGGGAGTGGTTCCTGTGTAAATTGATGCATGCCCGGCGGCAGTCACAGTTGGTACGTAATTGAACTGAGTGTTTTTAAAATTAAAGCCCTCTCGCATGATCCGTTTAAATCCGCCTTCCCCATATTTGCTTTCATATTTATAGAGATAGTCGAACCGCATCTGATCCACCACAATACCCACCACTAACTTCGGTTTTGTATTCGTAGCCGTCTGAGCCCACAATATATTTGTCCCTATAATAACATAAAAAAACACTACAAGTGCACCGACATAATGGATATTATTTCTATACTTCATTTATTCGAAATTGGAGCATGAAATATACCTAAATTCAAGGAAATGCACTATTGTATTAAGAATATTCTAACTATCTTGAATAGCCAAATATTCAAATAAAGCCTGATTATCAGGCTTAGCTAACCAAATATTTTTATATGACTGAAGAACAGTATATAAAAGAGAGATTAAACGATCAAATAAGCTGGTACAGCCGAAAAAGTGCGATAAATAAAAAACTACATCTTAATCTGAATGGTCTTATTATCATTTGCGCTGCGGCAATACCGGCATTCACGGCATTTACCTCCGGAGAGCTTCACGACCCTGTCAAATATATTATAGGGGTGCTCGGTGTGTTAACTGCCGGACTAACAGGGATCTCCTCCCTGTATAAATTTCAGGAAAAATGGACTACTTACCGAACTGTGGCAGAAGCCCTGGAACGAGAAAAAATATTGTATGAAACTTCCGCAGGGCAGTATTCGAAGGATATAGCAGATTTTAAGTTTTTTGTTCAGAATATTGAAAAATTGATGAGCAATGAAAATTCTGAATGGACGGCTATGATCAACAGCTCGGGTAATTCTGAACAAGGCAGTTGAGATCAATAATGTTGAATACTTAGAGCTTAATTATTAGCAAAGATCATAGGTTTTTTCAAATATATCTTTATCGATAGGATACATCTCGCCATGAATACCTACCATCAGCCAATCTCCGGGTTTGCCTTGCATCAGGCCCTCCATGGTTTCTACTGAAAACGGTTCATGTATCTGGACACAACGGACCGGGATCGGTTTTTTCACCGCTTCTTTAAAATCAAGATCCGGGACCTGATCCTTTTTAAATACGCGCATTTAAATAAATATAAAGGGTTTTATGTTAAAAAAAGTTTCCTTAAAAACAGGATAAATTCATCGTCCGGGTTATCGGTTTGTTTTAACGAAGTATATCCGGCATAAGCGTTGAGATGCATAGATATTTTCTCGCGTATACCACTCATTTCGGCTGCTTCGGCATAGTATTCCCTGGCATTATCCATATCTCCCAGATACATACTGGCCTCTGCTACTGTACCGTATTTCCATACATCATCATCACATTTGTCAGTGGCATCGAGGGCTTGCTGTGCATAAGTTTTCATTTTACCCTTGTCATTTTCCACCACCAGGCTTAGAAATGCCAAATTGATAGCGTGGTAATAGATTTGACTATAATTTTCTTTTGCGGTCGATTTTTCCAAAGCCAGTTCGTAGTAGACAAATGCAGATTCTGCATCGTCCTGGGAGGGAAACTTCAGGTAAGCTCTTTTGTAACGCCCGCCTATAATTCCCATAAGATCTGTGTCTTCCTGCGCACTCGGGTGTTCATCCAGTATTTTAAGGGCCTCTTCTCTTCGATCAAGACCTTCAAGAGCAAAAACAAGTCGTTTAAGGCCGTTCTTGTCCAGCGCTTCTTTGTTAGGAAGTAATTTTTTAACGACCGCGTCGTATTTTCCCAGAGCAATGTTGATCTCCTCATTATTGGTATACTGGTTAGCGAATTCTGTATCCGTCAGGGAGCTTAGAATAAGACCATAACAATCGTCATTTTCGTCTTTGGGTTTTACCATTGTAAGATGCCTTCCATCTAAGGTATATCTATATGATCCATCGAAGGGAGTGAAACAGGAATCCAGTGTCACAAATTCATCATCGGCGGAACCTGCAACTCTTAGTGCAAATGGGTAATCATCTTTAAAATGATCTTTCCAATTCTTCCTCAAGGTGGATATGAAGGGTCCTTCACTACTCATCTCTTTGTATTTGTTATTCCAGAGTTTGGTGAGCTTCTCCGGCTCAATACCATTGCTGGGTGTTCCCAGGAGGATTAGGTGTGATAACTTCTGGCGATATTCCTGTTTAAAATTGAGGATAGCTCGTTGGGCTATGAGTCCGCCCAGGCTATGGGCCACAATAGCGATCCGGTCGTATTTCTCAAATTTATACCTAACAGAGGTACAGAGATATTCTGCAATCCTGTCTACGTCTTTAACACCGGCCCAAATATCTTTTCCAAGTTCCGGGTCAATGAATTGCGAATAACCGAAAGGTTTCATGTCCCATCCATCCATTTTGGATTCCAGTGCCAGCATATCGGGGATCTTCCCAAATGTGTCACCAGCTTCACCGGAAAAACCATGGATAAACAAAAGGAGGTTATTCGCCCCTGGGGATTCCCTAAAAACGGTCCTTACTTCCTTCTTGCCTTTTGCTTTGGTTTTGGATTCTTTTTTAGCCTTGGGCAGCGCCATGCGATCCCTTAGTTTTTTGGGCACATAGCTAAGGATAAAATCGTCATATAGTTCCAGATTTACATAAGGTTCCTGTACAACTTCCGGCATATTCCACTTTGTAGCGATTTCCTCCAGGATTGGCGGGATCACCCTCATTAAATAACTGGCCACTTGCAGTATACGCACGTAAGGATCTGCGAAAACTTTCTGGTGCTGACCATTAAGGGCCATTAGTAAATGCTTGGTGAACAGACTGTTGTTGTCCGCATCCATTTTGTAAGATTTCTGTTTCTCCTTACATGAGGCCACAACAGAGATCCCTTTTTCGGTATCCACTTTTTGTGCGAGGCCATCGGCTTGTGTAAATTCTTTCGAATCAGCCTCGGCGTCATTTTTTTCCGCTGTTTTCTTTCCCCCACTAAACGATTCGGAGGCGATACCTGTTGAATGACAACAGTCCATAAAGAATATTAAACGCCTGGTTTGAAGCGCATTGATATGCTCTCTGATTTCCTCAGCCGTAACCCATTCTGCAGTGTATTCCTCAGGACTCATCCCTGCCTTTATTCCCGATGGTATAAAATGAAAAGTATCGAGTTCCAGGCCACCATGACCTGAATAGTAAAGGAATACTGAAGAGTTTTCATCAGTGTTCTCCTTCAACTTTTTAAGAGCACCCAATATTCCTTTTCTATCGGCATTTTCGCCGGTGAGAAGAGTTACATTTTCCGGAGGATATCCACAGACAGCCTCGTCTTTCAAAACGGCTGAGATATCCTGCGCGTCCCTTGTGGTATCAAGATTGTCAAATTCGTATTTTATTCCAATGACCAGCGCATGCGCATTTTTAAGTAAACTCATGTTCCCAGATTTAAAGATTTGTGCGCGAAGAATATTTGTTGGTCTTCAGCTTCATTTAGTGCCATTTAGTTAATATACGCTTAAAGTCTTCTGTTTCAAAGTAGTGTGTTAACAGAGGGTCGTTCTGAAATGTCCATGTTTCGTACCAATGGCCATCATAGATAGCTTGCCATAAGTACTTTATTGTATTTTCATGATCCGAAATACTCGAATAATATTGTGCCAGCCCGTAATCTACTTCCCCTAACTGAAAATCCGCTCTCAGATTTTCTAACTCGGCGAGCTGTTGATCAGCCATTTTGGACTTTCCGGCTTTTTGATAAGCTATTGCGAGCAATGCATGGTAATCTATAAGACCCGGATAGGTTTCCAGGAGTTTCTCTAAAAGTATTATAGAATCATTGTACTCTCCTCGATAAAAGAAGCTTTCTGCATAGAGGTAAATCAGATCATTGGGAACAGATTTCAATTCATCATCTATTGGGTCAATAATCTTATCCAGGTGGATGTTTGCCAAGTCCTTCTTATCAGCCCAAATGAAATCTTTAGCAGCGCTTAAATGGACATCTAACCATTCAGCTTGGCCGGAAGGTAATTGTAATTTAGACAATACATCATCGGCCAAATCATATTTACCAGCTCTGATATAGGCTCTTAAGAGTACTTTTTTCAAGACTAAAAAGTCATCTTTAGTGGCGAAATCCTTTAGTAGTGTAATAGCGTCGCCATATCTCTTCCTTTCAATATCGGCCATGCCTTTAATTTTATACCGCTCAACACAGAATTTGCATTTGGTAATGTCCATTTCCTCCATGCTAATTTCCTGAAAAACCGAATCAATTTCCTGCGGTTTATTTACCAACTGCAATGAATGAATCATCATATTCGAGTTAGTTTGTAAATCAAAGGGGCTGATATTATATTCGATTTGTTGAAATCTATGGGCCTCATTGTATTTGCGGTCAAGCAAGGCTTCATAGATTCGAATCAATATCTTTTGCCGCTCTGAAGTTCTAGGGGATTGGAGTAGCGGTCTCAGCAGTGAGTCTGCGACAACCAATTCTCCACTATTGAAATAGTACTGGAACTTATACACCTTAGGCTCGAAATAGGAGCTATCTGCAGCTATTGCCTTTTCCACTAATTGCAGGGTCTCGGGATCATATGGATCTTCCAGGTATTTTGACTTTGCCTGATTGAATAACCCATAGGCTTCAAAACTTGGTGGGGAATCTTCGAGGGAAGCGATCTTTTTATCTTCAGTAACCAGGTATCCCAGAATACGTTGCTTAAGCGCCTCTATGCAATCCAATGGTGAGCTGGGATCGCATTCCACCGGTTCAAAAGCGATCAGTGTGGTATTCATAATTTCATCCGTGATCGAGCATTGGAATAATAGCCGGTTATTATGAAGGTAATACTCCCCTGAGATTATTTTTGAAGGTTTCAGGTAATCGGTTACAGATGTGTTCTTTTCATCTGGTGCCAGAATTGACGCTCTTAAAATTTTGGAATACTCATCAATAATCTCCCTGGAAATAACCTGGCCCAGCTTATTCTGACTAATGCCGTGGATGATCCAATCGGAAGCCATTTTACCATTGATATCGAATTTCTTGTTCCCGGTATCATTATCAAACTCTAACACAGCTATTTTATCTCCAGAGGTCATTTCTAGCAGACTTACATTGCGCACAAATTTTTTGTCGATAACCACCAGGGTAACACCAATGGCAATAATTCCAATAATACTCAAAGAGGAGAAGTATATTTTCTGAAAAGAGCTTTTTTTAAATTTACCTTCTAGAGGGATTCCGCTTTTAGCTAAAAGTGGTTTTCGCTTAATCTTATCCTTAAGTTGATATTTCCATAGTAAATAGATGTACAATGGGAATCCCAGCAACAGGAAAATAAGCAAATAGGTAAGCGTGGCTTCGGGC
>JBPCUI010000361.1:0-6981 GCA_051011235.1 Flavobacteriaceae bacterium | reverse complement strand
CCCCACATCCGGCGTAGTCATTTTTGCCCGTACCTCTAAAGCACTTAGCCGGCTCAACCGAATTTTGGCTCAGAATCTGGCGCGAAAGATTTACTGGGCCGTGGTTAGAGACAAACCGCCAAAAGATCAGGGAACCCTGGTGCACTGGTTGAAAAAAAACTCCAGGCAAAACAAATCCTATGTCTATAAGAATGAAGTAAAACAATCAAAAGAAGCAGAACTTCGTTATCGGATCTTAAAAGAACTGGACAACTATTATGCATTGGAAATCGAACTGAAAACCGGAAGGCATCACCAGATCAGGGCTCAACTCGCGCACATAGGTTGTTCCATCAAAGGAGATCTTAAATACGGCGCTTCACGAAGTAATGCGGATGGAAGTATACATTTACATGCAAGATCAATAGAATTTGAACATCCCGTAAAAAAGATTCCGATGAAACTTGAGGCACCACCACCCGATGACATCATATGGAACGCATGTTAATGATTTTTACTACATTTAAAAAGACCCTGACAGGTCTTGATAAACCTCATCACATGAACCTAAAAAAGATAAACTGGCTTACCTTACTCATCGTTGTGCTGCTATTGTTTTCCTGCGGAGGTGCCAATTCGGTTGACAACTTTTACAATCGCCACAAAGACGACAGCCAGGTGACAGCAATTCGGGTGCCACAAACCATGCTGACTTTGCTTTCCGGGCTATCGCCTGAATTGCAGAGTATCATTGGCAATACAAAGGATATTCGTTTTATGAGATTTTCTGGCATGACTCAACCTAGAATCCAGTCGATAAATGAACAGATGAATAGCTTGACCACCAGCTCTTTTATTGAAGTTTATAGAAAAAACGATGAATTGAAGAGAAATGTGGTTTCAATCAGGGAAAAAAGAAATACAGTAAAGGAGATCCTGGTTTATAATAATGACAATGTCAATGCCACTTTGCTCTATTTCAATGGAAACTTTGATCCTCAAAAAGTGAGGAATCTGGCTCAAAATGAACAGCTTAATGGTATTTCCGACAATTTATTTCAACAATTTAAGGGGCCCTCTATTAGCGAGTAAGAGTTTTTGCTTTTTCCCGGATTACTTCGGACACCGGCTTATTTTGCAGGTGACTTTCTAACCAGGACAATATATCCAGATAGAGAAAAGCGCGTTTTTCATAGGGATGCTCCTCGTACTTCTTTAACTCATTGTATAATTTTTGGAACTCGCCCTTTAGCTCATGGGGGTAAATATCACCGAGTTGTCTGAGAAATTTTATCATTTCTTTCTGTACTTCGTGCAGATCGTTCATCTTCAACAAGAATTTGTAGGTACTCTTTAGTTGTAGCTCCAGGTGATAGTCCATACCCGCTTCATAATGCGCAACCAGACTTAATACCCTGGCAAAACACATCAGATCTTCCCGCATTTTGAGCGACTTGTTTTCGATGATCTTTTTGAGATAAGTAATGCAGGTCTTGTTATCGCCAACTCCGAAGTAAAGACACGCGATCTTGTAGTAAAAGATCATTATATGGTGCTGATCAATCCTTTCGCGATGTTTTTCTATTCCGAATTCAATGATTTTTACGAGATACAGGCCCTTGTCAAAAGTTCCTTCTAAAAAATGGAGATTTAGCTTGTTCGAATATATATAGAGAAAAGCCAATGAACTGATATTGTCATTTTTAGGAAATTCCGGGGTTCCTACAATGGCCTCCAACTTTTCAAGGGTCACTTTGAACAGCGTACTGTACTTGACAAAGAACAGTGATTCGAGCAAATAGTGATTTCCTTTAAGGAAGAATACCGGATTTAAGCTGATCATATCCTCATGCTCGTAGAACAGATCTACCCATTTACTGGCGTATTTATAAGAAGACAAGAAGTCCTGTACCAACAGGCTATACCATAAATGCGCTTTGTACAACCACAACTTTTCTCGAAAACCTAAGTCTTCTAAACGGTATTCCGGCAGGTGCATTTCGAAATACCTTGTCACCTTCTGGTAGTCCTCATCATTGCGAACGTAGCCAACTTTCAGCATCATGCTGTACAATTGCAATGAAAGATTAGACAGTTTACTGATTATTAAATTGTGTTCTGCCAATTCTTTGGCCTGCACTGCAAGTTCATCTGCACGGTCCGGAATACTCCTTGTTATGTATTGGGTTTCGATGATCTTCTCGAGCTCTACAATTTCATAGGCTATGTTTTTCTCCTCATTTTCTATAGCGATGCCCTTGGCTTTATCCAAAATCTTAAGACTTTGTTTATACAATCCCTTTTGATAAAGAATAGTTGCAAAATCGAGTTGCTCACGTATCTGAACACGAATATTCTGGTTCACCGGATTAAGCCTCAAACTAACCAAAATCTGCCTGTAGAGATGGGCTTTCAAGTTGGAGAGCTGAGTTTTCTTTACGATTTCACTAGCCAGAATTGTGCATTCGTCATAAGCCTTCATTTTGTCCAATAAATTGAACAATGCCAGGAACTTGGCTTCTGTATTCACTCCCAGACGACCCACATAGAGCTTGAACTGACGCTTCTCCGATTTGGACAAGGCCTTGATTAACACAAACAATGCGTCTTTATGGACATTCGTCATCGTAAAAAAAGTAATTTAAGTATTTGTTTCACAGGGCCTTACTAAAACCCAAAAGTGAATTAACATTGTAAATAACCCGCAGCCTCAACCTTCAGTATACTCGTTAACTCTATATTCGTAAAATGACTATAATTATACAAAAATAATGAGTAAAGATAAAGTACATATTTTTGATACCACGCTCAGGGACGGAGAGCAAGTGCCAGGTTGTAAACTGGATACGGCCGAAAAACTTGTTATAGCGGAAAGACTCGATGAACTTGGAGTGGATATTATAGAAGCCGGGTTTCCAATTTCAAGCCCGGGCGACTTTAAATCTGTGCAGGAAATAGCCAGAGTAGTAAAGAATGCCACTGTCTGCGGTCTCACCAGGTCTGTTAAGAAAGACATCGAAGTAGCGGCAGAGGCGCTGAAGTACGCAAAAAGGCCCAGAATTCATACGGGAATAGGCACATCTGAATCTCATATTAAGTATAAGTTTAAGTCGACACAGGATAAAATTCTGGAGCGAGCTGTTGAGGCTGTTGCATATGCCAAAACCTTTGTGGAGGATATTGAATTCTATGCTGAGGATGCAGGCAGAACGGACAACGAGTTCCTGGCCAGGGTATGTGAAGCGGTTATTAAAGCCGGCGCAACGGTTCTGAACATCCCGGACACCACAGGCTATTGCCTCCCGGAAGAATACGGAGCCAAGATGAAATATCTTAGGGAAAACGTCAGCGGCATAGAAAAAGCAGTGTTATCTTGTCACTGTCACAATGATTTGGGTTTAGCCACTGCAAATTCAATTTCCGGTGTTATCAATGGAGCCAGGCAAATTGAATGTACCATTAATGGGATTGGTGAAAGAGCGGGAAATACTTCTTTAGAGGAAGTGGTGATGATCCTGAAGCAACATCCATATCTCTATCTGGATACAGATATTAACAGTAAATTACTCTACAGCACCAGCCAGATGGTCTCTCAAAAGATGGGAATGCCCGTACAGCCTAACAAGGCCATTGTAGGGTCAAATGCATTTGCTCATAGCTCGGGAATACACCAGGATGGGGTAATTAAAAAAAGAGAAACATACGAAATAATTGATCCCGAAGATGTTGGGGTCAATGAATCTTCCATTGTGCTTACCGCGAGAAGCGGGAGGGCTGCTTTAGCCTACCGTGCGAAAAAAGTTGGTTACGAACTCACAAAAGTTCAGCTAGACCAGGTCTATAAAGAATTTCTTCGGTTTGCTGATCGCAAAAAGGAAATTGTGGATACAGATATTCACAAGATCATTGTTTCCAGTAATATTAATATTGAAAGTCTGGCCTAGATATGGAACTTAATATTGCCGTCCTTGCTGGCGATGGTATAGGCCCTGAAGTAACCAAACAGGCAATCAAAAGCCTACGGGCCGTCGAAGATACTTTTGGGCATAAGTTCAACTTTACAGAAGCAGATGTGGGTGCTGTGGCCATAGAAAAATCAGCTAGCCCACTGCCCGAAGACACTTTAAAGCTCTGTAAAGAAAGTGATGCAGTATTATTCGGTTCCATAGGTGATCCTAAGTACGACGACGACCCTGCTGCCAATGTCCGGCCTGAACAGGGATTATTAAAATTACGCAAATCATTAGGGCTTTACAGTAATATCAGACCGGTTAAGGTATTTCCAACACTTATAGACAAATCACCATTAAAAAAACGTATCATTTCAGGTACGGATTTTGTTATCTACCGCGAACTAACTGGTGGCATCTATTTCGGGGAAAAAAAACTTAGCAAAAACGGGACAACGGCATCCGATCTGTGTATTTATTCAGAAGCTGAGATAAGCAGAATTTCCCATCTGGCCTTTAAAGCTGCTAAAAGCCGTAGAAAGAAACTGACTTTGGTAGATAAGGCAAATGTGCTGGAATCTTCACGATTGTGGAGGAAGGTCGTCAAGAGAATCGCTCTGAGTTACCCGGAGGTGGAGATGGACTTCATGTTTGTGGATAATGCCGCCATGCAATTGATACTGAATCCTAGACAATTTGATGTAATTCTAACTGAAAACATGTTTGGCGACATCCTTTCAGATGAAGGCGGGGTTATCGGTGGATCCATCGGACTTTTACCTTCGGCCTCTGTAGGCGATGAACACGCATTATTTGAACCGGTTCACGGGTCGTATTCACAGGCAAAAGGCAAGGATATTGCCAATCCTATAGCATCGATATTGTCTGGGGCCATGTTATTGGATCACTTCAATTTAGACGAAGAGGCCAGGGCGGTGGTAATTGCAGTTTTAAAATCGATGAAGAAGGAAATTGTAACGCCCGACCTTGATCCGGACAGTAAATATGGCACCAGTGAGGTGGGCGATTTTATCGCAGCACATGTGCGAGATTCTGAAGAGCACCTCACCCTTAACCGAGAGAATATCTGGTTGGGTAAATCTACCATCATATAATTCCACTGATTATTTTTAGTTGACAGGAGGCTATTCCGAAAGAAGTGCAGCTACCTCTTTTGCAAAATCTCTTTTGAACTCTTCGTATTTGGAGCCGGTGGCCGGACCGTTAAAACCTGTATGTATACGCCTAACATTGCCTTGTTTGTCAACAAAAATTGTGGTAGGATAAGAAAGCACATGATTGAGCATAGGTAATTTTTCATTGGCCATATTTTTGCTGGAAGAACCGAATTGGGCAAGTAAAACAGGATAGGTTACACCCATTCTTTTCTTTAGCCGCTCTATCCCTTCATAAGCCGTTTTTTGAGTTTTTGCGTATTCAAAAGCCAGTGCTACTATCTTTAAATCGGGCAAATTATTATTTTTCAGGTATTCCACAAGAAACTTTGTTTCGTCCATACAATTCGGGCACCAGGTACCCATAATCTGTATAATAACAACTTTATCAAGAAATTCCGGATCGGACAAAGAGACCATTTTGCCATTTGTATCCGGAAAAGAGAAAGAAAGAGACCTGCTTCCCTCCTTTAAAAATGTGAGCTTATTTGCATCAGGCAATTCAAAGTCCTCGCTACGTTTGGCCCTGAATGGTTCCTTAAAATGATTGCCCGAATAGAAAATACCATCCAGAACACTATCTGTGGCCCTGGCCACAAAAAGAAAGGCGTGGGCACCGTCAAAAGTTGAAATACGGATACTATCCCCGTCAATTACTCCTTCCAAAAAACGGTAATCGCCCGTATTAGTTCTAAACGTCCCTGTAACCCTTTGTTCCTTTTGCGAAAAGGTCCCTTTGGCCATATAGGCTTCCTCTGTGTTTGCACTGAATTCGGTTTCCCAGTTTCCAGAAATATCAACTGCAGGTGTATTTTCTGTGGTAAATCTTGGTCTTTGCCCTAAAAAAGCGCTAAAAGGCACTACCCTATCAAGGCTTTCCTTGATAAAATGACCTTCGATCTTCCGATCCGTGTACGTTCCTTTAATATAACCTTCATAAACGGGCATTCTCATTGTGATGGAGTCATCCCTGAACTCGATATTATCGATATATACAGATTCTTCGGCATTGTGTACGATGATCTTATAAGTTCCTTCGGATTTTTCAAGATCAAAATTAAAAGGAAGGATTTCATTGTCCATTATTTCCATTTGCGCATACAAGACTCCGGTTTCCGGCAACGATTTGTTCTGCCGGCTGCAAGAGTAGAATACCAGTGCAATGGTTAAAAATAAGGGGAAGGATTTCATTATGCTTTAATTATAGATTTCCGTTCGAAATAACAATAAATGCCTTGTTTTAAAAAATTTCTCTTTTAAATTTTGGGTCTTTGAATGTCTTCGTTCATTGTTTTATCTTTGATGGCTTAAAGCTAACCAATGAATATTTCCTATAACTGGTTAAAACAGTTTATCGCTATAGACTGGGAATCCACAAAGACGGCAGAACTCCTTACCAACCTCGGTTTAGAAGTAGAAGGGATTCAGCAGTTCCAATCGGTTAGAGGGGGTCTTGTGGGCGTTGTTGTAGGACATGTTCTCGAATGTAAAAAACATCCCAACGCAGACAAACTCACTCTTACACAGGTAGATCTGGGATCTGACGGACCGGTACAGATTGTCTGTGGCGCACCTAATGTTGAAAAAGGTCAGAAAGTAGCGGTAGCCACCATAGGTACTACATTGTATAGTGCGGAAGGCGAAGCCTGGAAAATTAAAAAAGGCAAAATACGCGGCGAGGAAAGTCATGGTATGATATGTGCAGAAGACGAATTGGGCTTGGGGGATAGCCACGATGGGATTCTGGTTCTAGCCGAAGATTTAGTACCCGGCACTCCATGTTCGGAAGTTTTTGAGGTTGAGGATGATGAAGTCTTCGAAATTGGTCTGACTCCGAATAGAGCAGATGCCATGAGTCATTTTGGAGTGGCTCGCGA
>JBPCUI010000360.1:0-4315 GCA_051011235.1 Flavobacteriaceae bacterium | reverse complement strand
GGCTATATGACCCATGGCCCTACCCTCGTCAGAGATTGAACTAAAGGTATATGGATAATCTTTAATGACATTAACGGGCGTTTCATACCCATTGGGGTTACCTATACCTTCTATACCCGGCAGATCTCCGTTCACCACATCTATGGCTTCATTGGTAGGCTGTCCCGGTTCTGGTGGGTTGGCATCCCAGCTATTGGAGAACAATACTATATTTACTCCGGTACCGTCTACTGACCGGCTATCCCCGTCTGGGGTTACGATCCGGAAAGATTCCCGTACTATGCTGGTAGTTTGGGTGCTGTCTCCCTGAGTGATGGCATCCCCTGTTTCTTCCAGTTTGCCAGATGTGAAAGGTGTATAGAGTGCTTGTGCCGATTTAATGATCTCAAAATAATCAGTTAAGGCAGGCAGAGGTGGGTTAGGTGGAGGGGGAGGTAGAATTTTATCAATTGGGAAAAATACGTCTATTGCAGCCAATTCTTCCGAAATGATCACAGCTGGATCTATAATAAAATCAGAATTCAGTGGGTTTGTATCATAGTTCAATCCAAAGATATCTTCCAATAAATCAATAACTGCCTGTGTTTGTCCGTCAAAAGGGACTATTTGTATCAGTACTTTCTCATTGGCATCTATTTGATAAATTATGGAGGAAGGCGTGTCACCAGCTGTCCCGGCACCCAATGAGATTAGCTCCGGGCTTACAAACCCTATAGTCTTTCCATTTCCTGGCCCAATGACCGGAACAATAAAGCTGTCTGCCTCACAAACTGGGGAATCTAATGTTGCCCTTATTTTAACGTCGCTTGAGCCACCAAACGCTACGGTCCATTTTGCATGGCCATTATCAGCAAATACAACAGACAATACCTTTTCATGAGTGCCTGGTTCAAATGAGGTAATACCATCGATCTTCTGAATCCCATCTAATTCTGAATCCTCTATTCTATCACTTAAGAAGATATAGCTTTCCCCTTGCTCTACCGTTATGGTCTTGTTGGTGGGATTGGTATAGCCAAAATTGGCCATGTATAGACCATTGCCAATATCTTCGGCACAGGTAAACAAGGTAACATCCTTATTACCACCCTTGGGACCCTTGTTCCCTTTTTGAGCGGTTATAGGAGCAACTAAAAAATTAAGCACCAAAAAGAGGAATGTATATTTAAATAAAGTTGCCTGACTATTTGGGCATATAGAATTAAGAATGCCTAAAAAAGTGTAATTTATTTTCATTGGACTAACTGGTTTGGTTCTATTATAATAGAATGTACTTCCTCTACATTCTACTTTCGTGGGGGAAGTCTTGTTTTAGGCAGGAATAACTTTGTAATCACAGATTATAATTGTAATCAATTTACACCTTGCCATACCACGCAAATAACTTATCCAGAAACTTTGTTCAGAATATTTTTTCCAATGTAAGTTGCCAAGAACTTAGTGTAGGTATCTTCAATAAAAGAGGTGAGGATGGTTTAAAGATACAATTAAAAACTGTTTTCATGATACTTTTGACAATTTTTCGAATGAACGCGATTGGCTATTGAGGGCCTGCTTTTAGCTGACCTAGGAATATAGCATTAGCTGTTTTTCTCAGAAGTTTTATTGGGTTAAATCAAAATATTTGCATCTATAAAATAACATAACTATAAGTTAATCAATTAATTATAGATTACTAACAAAGAATAACAGCGTCAGCATTGTTTCAACTATATACTTATCTATAGCCGGAAGTTATACCTGAATTTTAGTAGGATTTGTTCATTTTGAAGTTGCCAACGGTCAGTGATATCATTGAAGGTATTATGGTTGAAAACGAGAAATACTTCGCCAAAAGGTGAAAAGATCCAATGAATCCTCGCATTTACACCCAATAGCCTGCTATCAGTGTCGTATTGTACATAACTGTTGAGCTGCAGATCAGAGGTTACATTAAACCGAAGACGCATCCCAAGCAGGGTCTGGTCAAAATCTCCCCAGGGCAGACGGCCAATATTTCGTGTTCCATTCAATTCTAACCCAATCAGGGAACTCGGGTTCCAATTAAGCTCCAACTCTATTTCATCCAGGGTTCCATCATAAAAAGAACCAAACCACCAACTTGCCTCACCGCTCAACCGTCGCTTAGGTGCAAATTCCACCTCTGCACGATAACGCATAAAATTATATCCACCTGCGGGGATTATCACATTATCAGAAATTTCGAAAGGGGTTACTAAATTTTCACCTGCGGGTCTTATATTCAATTCAATACGATCGCCACTTTCCAGCAGCCAATTAACCGGTGCGGTAAAAACACTATAGGACTGCCAAATCCCATCAACACCCTGTATGTAGGTTGCAAAAAGTTCGTTGAACATCTGTCTTACCAAAGGCCAGGCAGGCCTCGGGGCGTAAACAGCCCCCAGGCGGAAATAATTGATCCCCTTTCGCGGGACAAATCCAAGGGATGGATCAAAATGCTCTCCTATTCTGGAATAGGTAAGCGATAAATCCCAGAGATCATTGGGATAATCTACTTTCAGCCCAAAAGCTGTTTTATCATCGGTTAAATCTGCCCTGTCTGTATATAAGCCCCAGATACCTGCAATAAAATTCTTGTCCCCTTTAAACCTCGTAGTCTGATAGGTAAAATCCAAACCAGACATCCAGCTGCCATTCCGGTCTGCCGGATCGCCAAAAGTTGAAATAAAACCTACAGAACTTTCACCCAAAACATTCTGACGGAGGCGAAAAACCCCCATATTGGTGGCTGAATACTCCTGGTCGACGGTTTCAAATTTATTCGTCCGGATTCCTAAACCACCAAAAGCTGTCTTTCCTATTCTTCCATTAAGTTTTACACCGCCGATGATGGGCACTTGGGTAGATTCAAAAAGGCCAATCCGACGGCTAAAAAATGGAAGTACAGTATTACTGCCGGTACCAAATCCAAATTCAAATATATCTGAGCCTTCCAGGAAAAATGTTCGCTTTTCGGGAAAAAACAAAGGAAACCGGGTGAGGTTCGTTTGCCGGGTGTCTACATCGGTTTCGGCAAAATCGGTATTTACCGTAATAGTTGCCAATACATTGGGCCCCAGTCGCTGACTAGCATCCAGACTGGGTTCAAAGGCTCCGATGGATGCCCCATCTTCGCCTTCTTTGGTAAGGGACCCTACCAATGATGGCCTTATACTTAACCCAATGCCATAATTGAATTCCGGAAGCTGCGCTAGCAGGCCCGCACGACTGGTTTGACCAAAAAACTGGTCTCGTTGGACATTGGCCCAACGCATAGTCTCCAGGTTCCGTTGAATACGCCTTTCTATGTTGAAACCCCATTGCGTTATTCCCTTCTTAAAATTAATACTTTGGATGGGGAGCCGTATTTCCAAAGTCCAACCATCCTCCTGCAAACTGGTTCGGGCTTCCCATATGGCATCCCAGTCCTCATTTTCGGACTCTCCTCGTCTGGAAACCAGAGCATCATATCGGGCAGCATTTGCATTGACTGCAAGGATATATCCTGATTGTCCGTCAAGAAAAGGGTCGATTATAATTTTCACATGATCTTCATTGGAAATATCCGCATCCCGTAACTTCGAAAATCGTACAATTTTATCGGGTTCAGGATCCTTGCATTCCACTCCGATAATAATCGCTTTTTCATTTACCAACACCCTGGCCAAAGTTGGAGAAGAAGGCGTCCCTTTTTCGAGAGGTTCTGTAGTCAAGAAATCACTTAAAATTTGTGCATTGTCCCAGTCGGCTTCATCAAGTATCCCGTCAATTTTGATTTCACCTTTCAGAGAACCTGCTAAAAGTACAGGCCTATCAGAAGTCTGCCCAAAACTAAAGGTGGTAGTTATCAAAAAACAATAAAAAACGAACTGGAGTTTCAATGAAATGGGTTGGCTTTTGATGTTTATTAAAGATACATCTATTCATGGAATTCTTATTGATGAAATTGAAGAGAATAATGGCTCTTAGCTGGCTGCCACCTGAAGGGTAATAATACTTTTACTTTCCGGCTCTAAAAAAAGCATAATTATTGGCCGTTGTGGGATTTTCAATATCTGTTTCAAATTCTTCAATGCATTGCGGATCAAGGAAACCGGCAATTTTAAGGAGCTCCAAATGTTCGCTGGGTTTTATACGTCCCCCTTCGTATTCAAAATTAGAAGCTTCAGGTTTTATGAAATCTCCGTTCAATAAGAGTCCGCCAACAGGCAATATTTCATAGGCTGCTTTATAGACGTTAACTATATTTTTCTTTTCAAATAAGTCATGAAGTGCCCAGGTTGAGACGATTATGTTGGGCGTACTTTTAACT
>JBPCUI010000359.1:0-3988 GCA_051011235.1 Flavobacteriaceae bacterium | reverse complement strand
TCGCCAAACAATCCCTTCTCATTCCGGAAGAGTTTATCGGTCTCTATTTCTTTTGGGTAGTTGGTTTTAAAACGCTAACATTGATTAGGGGCCTTAAATGGGCTAGGTGGGTAATTGGCACGCTACATATCCAGGTCACCGTCCTTGTCATAATCAAAAAAAGTGGACTGGACGCTATTGCCTTTATCGTCTAATCCAAAAGTATCGGCCTGTTCTTTAAATGTTAGATCACCTTGATTGATATACAATTGATTCTCTTTCGGTCCGAATTTCCCGCCAACAGAGCAGTAAATATCAAGGAAACCATCACCGTTTACATCGGCCATGGTAACGCCGGTATACCAACGATCGTCGCCTGCTATACCGGCTTTCTCGGTGATATCCTCGAATTTCAGCCCACCTTTATTCAAATAAAGCCGGTTTGGGACCATATTCCCGGTAAAAAACAGGTCGATCAATCCATCGTTATTCAGATCACCTGCCGCGATACCGCCGCCCATATAGAGATAGGAATAAGTGAAATAGTTTAATGAATCATTTTCGGTAAGTGTATTTGTAAAGGTTATCCCGCTTTGATCGGGATTCAATTTCTGGAAAAGTTTGGAGGAAGTATCTGAATTCTCACCACAACTCCAGAGTACCAGACTAAGGCCAAATACAACAAAGATCCGCTTCATAATAATCTTTTGACTGAGATAAATATATGAATTAGGTAAGGATATAAAACAAAAACAGGGCAAATAATTTGCCCTGTTTTGTTATTAAATATACAGTTCTATTAGAAACCTGGATTTTGCGTCAATGCTCCTCCACTTAAGTCGATTGCGACAATTGGAATGGGAAGCAAATCCATAGTTTGCATGTAAGTATTCGCTTTTGTCCCAAAATTGGCTATGGTCCTTGCTTCGTTCTGTACATATGCATTGAGAACAGCTACAGTTACGCCCCAACGTCTGAGATCAAATAGACGGTGGCCTTCCATGCCCAGCTCGAGACGACGCTCAAAACGGACTGCTTTGCGAGCCTCATCCTGGTCTGCAAAAGCAGGATATAAACCGATTACATAATTGGCGGCATCTCCTGTACCTGCTAAATTCTGAAGATACGACATATTCATTGCGCGTGCTCTGACTTGATTCACAATGCTGAGCGCTGTGGCCAGATCGCTTTCTTCTACTGCGATCTCAGCTCTCATCAATAGTAAATCAGGATAGCGCATGATGTGATAATTGATACCGGAATGTTGCTGACCCCAGGCACCGGTTCCCACGTTGCCATCTTCTCCTGATTGGTAAACATTCTTTTTGGGAAGATAAGGTCCGGAAATATCTCCAAAACCTGCGCGGATCCAATCTTTACCAATGTGCTCACCATAGCCGTTATAATCTAAAGCCCTTCGGCCGATGGTATAATCAATTCTGGGATCTAACGGGCCTGCGTGAGGTGTAAATGCATCTGCGCTGGTTACGTTGTAATCATTATCAATATCCGTCTGGTTAAAGGTATCCAACAATGGGAGTCCTGTAGCCCCGTCGGTCTGATAGGCATTTGCCAGGTCCTGCGAAGGTTGATAAAAACCGCAGCAAGAACTAAAAGGTCCGGGATTGGGGAAGTTTAATGTTCCACCCCTGTTCCCATTAAGGGATTGCCCTCCATCTGCTGTAAACTGAATAGCAAATATGGATTCGGTACTATTATCCCCGGCCAAGCTGAAATTGTCCAGGAACTCAGGTAATAAGGCATAATTTCCAGAACCGATTACGGCATCAAAAAGTCCTTTTGCTTCCGCCAATTCATTTTGGAACATGTGAGCTTTACCTTTAAAGGCACGTGCTGTAAAAGCAGTGGGCCTTGCAACATCTGCCTGCGTAGCGGGAAGATTGTCAATGGCAAACTGAAAATCTGCTTCTATTTCATCCCAGATTGGTCCAGGATTGGGTTGATTAAAATCAACATCGGCAAAATTCTGCTCAGATATATAGGGAACATTACCGAAGATCTTTACGAGCTCCATATTGTAATGCGCTCTGAGGAAGCGCGCTTCTGCTGCTTGAGCGGTAAAATCACCTTCCTCAATCTTACTGATCAGATCTAAAACAGCATTTGCGCGGTTTGCTCCGGCAAAAAGTGCGTTCCACTTTCCAAAAAAGTACGGATTGGCAGTACTCCAATTATATACCTCAATTGAGAATAAATCGGGCTGGTCACCATCTTCACTTCCTTTGTGTGCGTCATCTGCTATCACATCGAACCACCAGTTATCACCACTTACCGTCCAGTCTGAAGCGCCCTGGTTATTTCTAATACCGTCGAGTGCGGAATAAGCTCCAACCAACAGTAGATCCACGCCTTGCTCATTCTTAAGGGCATCATCGCTGAGGGCCCCAATGGCAGGCTTTATTGTAAAATCCTTACTGCACGCTACTATAATAGCCAGCATACATACATAATAAATAAATCTCTTTTTCATTTTTTTAGAATTTAGTGTTTATACCTACAGTAAATATCTGTGATACGGGGTATGTCTGCCAATCTATGCCCAAAGACAAATTATCATTGGAAATTATGTCAGGATCAAAACCATCATATTTGGTAATGGTAAACAAGTTAGTTCCCTGTAAATAGAGTCTTAACTGAGTCATTCCTATCTTTTCCGCGATATCACTTGGAAACGAGTATCCAATCTGTAGATTCCTTAATCTCAAATAGGATGCGTCTTCTACGAAATAAGAATTTGGCTGAGTCTCATCATTTAGAACAGAAAAACTCAAGGCAGGCAATGTTGCATTGGTATTGCTGGGTGTCCAGGAATCCAGGACACGGGCATTTCTGTTACCACTAGGGAAGGTAGCAAAGTCCGAGAATATCTTCTCGTAGTTATATGCATCATTCCCGTGAGAACCGCTAAAGAATATCTGAATATCGAATCCTTTGTAATCCCCATTAAAATTCAAACCGTAAGTGAAATCAGGGTGTGGGGAACCTATATATGTCCTGTCATTGGTATCATCGATAGCCCCATCCCCGTTTACATCTCTATACTGAAAACGTCCGGTGCTGTCAAAGCCTATTACCTCGCGTCCGTAGAATTCAGAAATTGAACGTCCTACCTCGGTACGCGTAACAGCGCCACCCCTGAGGTCCGTTCTACCAGCCTGGAATTCGCTAATCAGACTTTGAACCTCATTTTTATAATGTGAGATATTCGCCTGGAGCCCGTAGTTAAAACCATAACTAGTTTGACGGTTATAGCCAATAGCCAGGTCAAATCCCTGGTTTTGGATATCTCCCAGATTCACAAATGGTGGTTGGGCATCAATAGCAGTAGTACTGATCGCACTGTTATCTCGGGTGATGAGATCTTTCGTATCAATGTCATACCATTCAAGGGAAATATTCAAGTCATTATTAAATAAGCCAACTTCAACACCTACATTGGTTGCCACAGAAGTCTCCCATTTCAGATCCGGATTTCCTACCTGGTTCAAAATGGCCCCGGTAGAGATAGTACTTCCGTTAAAAGAGTAATTGGCAAGCCCCTCATTGAGTTGCGAGATATTGATCACCGGATTGGACACAGGTAAACTTTGGTTACCCAGTTGTCCCCAGGATGCTTTTAATTTCAACCTGCTTACTGTAGCATCGGCTGGAAAGAAATCCTCATCACTGATAAGCCATCCAGCGCTAAAAGAGGGGAAAGTCTGACTTTGATTGTCTCCTAAAAAGCGTGATGTTTTATCATTCCGAACAGTTACAGTTCCAAAATACTTGCCTCGGTAAGAATAATTTGCCGTACCGAATACAGAGAATAATGAGGTGCCTCCGTCGAAGGCATTGTCTACATTTGGTGTACCACTACCGTTATTGAGAAGGTAGAAATCAGGAGTTTCAAACAAGAAACCGTTCCTGCTTATTTGCTTTCCTTTGCTACCATCTTCAACTGCTTCAATACCTATAAGGGCATTGACATTGTGGTCGCCAAATATCT
>JBPCUI010000358.1:0-5305 GCA_051011235.1 Flavobacteriaceae bacterium | reverse complement strand
CATGTGCGCTCTGCATTGAGAGGCTTGCTTAATAATATGGGACCAAATTATGAAGCAGCAAGCAAGCGCGAAATAGATAGTTTGTTTTACGAGGGTCTGTCCATAACACTTTACGATCCTAATAAGGCCTCTTTTTTAAACTTAATAAGTTCCGGCAAGCTCAAATATGTCGGGAACGATTCCCTGCATAATGTATTGCTGGAGTGGAACTCAAACCTGGATAATATGGCTAATGCAGAAGCAATACTTTATCATACCTTTAAGACAATAGTTCTACCCCACTTCTACAACAAATTATCACTTGTGAGTCTGGACCGGCAATTTGCTGCAGGGTACGATGTACAACCGCCCTCACAATTCGATATTGATAATCGAGAAGCGCTTTCACGGCTGGAAACAGAAAACATCCTGGAGGATCACTACTTCAACATGGAAAAAATTCAAAGACGGTATCAAGCTTTTTACGATGATCTAATTCTTGTGAACAAACTCATTGAGTACGAATTGGAAAATACCAAAAGTACAATCCACATCGGCGCGAATTAATACCAATTCAAAAACTAAAGCTTTCTTCTTTTGCGTTCCTTTTTAATGAGCTCCAGTTCCCGGTTCGTTTGTCCGGCTACAGAAGTGTTCTCCTCCGCTCGCCTTATCAAATAGGGCATTACATCGTTTACGGGCCCGAAAGGAACGTATTTAGCCACATTGTATCCTCTTCGGGCCAGGTTAAATGATATATGATCGCTCATCCCGTAGAGTTGACCGAAACCAATTCTCTCATCGTCCATGGCAATACCTTTTTCCCCCATCAACTCCATGAGTTTATAACAGCTCGCCTCGTTATGGGTGCCTGAAAACAGTGATATTGTTTCGATATGATCAAGAATATAGCTGACACAGGTATCGAAATTTTCATCGGTGGCCTTTTTATCGGGGCACATCGGGCTAGGATATCCGAACTCTTCAGCTCTTTGGTTTTCTTTTTCCAGATAGGCGCCTCTAACCACTTTGATGCCAATTTTAAATCCATCATCCAATGCCCTTTGATGCAGTCCTTCCAAATATTCCATTCGATCCCAGCGATACATCTGAAGCGTATTAAAAATCACAGGTTTTGACCGATTGTATTTACGCATCATTAGTTCTACCAAATCGTCGGCTGCCTTCTGCATCCAACTTTCCTCGGCATCAATCAGCAGGGCAACATCCAGATCGTACGCTTTTTTGCAGGTTGCTTCATAACGGGCCACTACCCTATCCCACTCTGCGGTTTCCTCAATAGTGAGGTCTTGCCCTTCTGTTATTTTCTGATAAAGAGCAAACCGCCCATATCCGGTTGGTTTAAATACGGCAAAAGGCATTGCCTTCTTTTCTTTCACAAAATCCAATAATTCGAGGGTTTTAGCCAGGGCGTTGTCTAAAGGGTCTTCTGACTCTTTGCCCTCCACAGAATAGTCCAGTACGGAATACACCTGTTTTTCCCACATCTTGTCTACCACAGGCATACAATCGGATTCGCTTACTCCGCCACAGAAATGATCAAAGACGGTTGCTCTGATCAGTCCTTCAACAGGCAGGTGTGCCTTTATTGCAAAATTGGTGACTGCAGTTCCAATTCTTACCAGTGGTTCGTTTGCGATGAGCCTAAAGAGAAAGTAAGCCCGCTCTAATTCAGAGTCGGTTTTAAGCGCAAATGCGGTTGCCGTATCTTCGAAAATCCTATCCATAATTGCATTTCTAAAATCGTATCAAATATAATAACTGGAATTGTATTCATTTCAGGAAAAATATCCTTTATTTGTAGTTGTGCCTAAACAAGGCAAAAGCGCAAATCTAGTACTAGAGTAATATGGAATCCATAGTCACACCAAGATGTGCTATTCACTTCAATTACAAGGCTTATGAGGCCCTTGAGGAGCAGATTAATAAGTCCAATTATTCTAAAGTTTTCATCTTAGTTGACGAAAACACAAATAAGAATTGCTTACCGCAATTCTCTGCTCAGTTAGACAAGGTATTTGAATTTGAGGTCATAGAAATTGAGGCCGGAGAAGCCTTTAAAAACATTGACACCTGCGCACAAGTCTGGGAGGCACTTTCCGAATTGGATGCAGACAGACGCAGTTTACTTATCAACCTGGGCGGTGGCGTGATAACCGATCTCGGTGGGTTTGTTGCTTCAACATTTAACAGGGGGATAGACTTCATTAATGTCCCGACCACACTCCTGGCTATGGTTGATGCTTCTGTTGGGGGGAAAACAGGAGTAGATCTGGGATCTTTAAAAAATCAGATTGGTGTGATCAATGAGCCGGCGATGGTTCTTGTAATCACCCCCTTTTTGCGAACCCTTGAAGACAGGCAATGGATGAGTGGTTTTGCAGAGATGCTTAAACATGGTCTTATAGACAGCGAACCGCATTGGGCCACGCTCAGACAAGTGATGCCCTTCGATAATATCAATGACCTGATCTACGATTCCATTCAAATTAAAAATGGAGTGGTTTCTCAGGATCCGACGGAAAAGAATTTGCGAAAAGTGTTGAATTTTGGTCATACGCTTGGGCACGCTATAGAATCATATTTTCTGGAAAAAGATAAATACCACCCCCTGCTCCATGGGGAAGCGATCGTTGTCGGAATGATTTTGGAAAGCTTTCTTTCACACAAAGTACTGGGCCTGGGTGCATACCAACTCAAAGACATTAAAAGCACGCTACTCAAACGCTATGACAAGGTAGAATTCAAGGAAGAAGACATTGAAGAAATCCTGACCTTCTTAAAATTTGATAAGAAAAACACACACGGCAATATTAATTTTGTACTAATTCAGCGCATTGGCGAAGCTGTTATAGACAACCGTGTTCCCAAAGAATTATTTGCCGAAGCATTTGCATACTACAAAGAATAGGGATTACATATACTAAAATCTCCGGTTTTACAACTCTTTAAATATTCCATAGAAAAAAAAACATAGTTTAGGATTGTTAATAATCATTGCGGCCGTATTTAAAATAATATAAAAAGGTCGTGAGCAACAAACCTACTTATGAAGCGATTACTGGTAGATTACAATAAGCTCGATCGTAATTTAGCCGCGTTACTCATTGAAAACTATCCCAACGGATATGGTGATGAAGATATCATTGCCTTTACCAATGCGAAAGGAGAATTAGTTCAGGCTGTAGAATTGCGGACCGAAGACGCGCTGTATCTTGTAAAAATAAGCAAGAGTTTAAGCAATTTCATTTCTAATTTTGATGATGCGATAGAAAAAGAACTCGATGCCAAACAATCTGGTCTTGTTGAGGAAACGGAAATTGAGCACAAGCTCGAGAAGGATACTGAAGAAGACAGCGTTAATGACTAATCAGTCAGGTACCTGGACCTTATAATATCCCTGTGATGCCTCTGATGGCCGCACATTATAAATCCAAGAGCTGCAACACTCATGGCAGCATCATTAGCCTTGCCCTTCCTTCTCAAGGCAACTTCATCAAGTTTTGAAAAAAGAGCAATTGTAGAGGACCTTATACTCCGATAGTCCTCAATTACCTCCTCCTTGCTTATACCTGAAGCTCCTGAATAAGGCACATAAGTATCCTGATCAAAACCAGGCAAATTCGTACTGTCGTTCCTGGCAAACCGCAACGCCCTGTATTGAAAAACCCGTTCTGCATCCAGGACGTGCAGAAGCACTTCGGCAATCGTCCATTTTCCCTCCGCATAGCTTGTCTGCCATAAATTTTCCGGAATACTCGCAATGAATTGAGGAAAGTTCTCCCTTTGTCTCCTAAGCGTCTTCACTAATTCAACATCGCCTAAAGCAAAAATATAGGGTTGATAAAATTTATGATAATCGGCTGTGGTTAAATCTGAAGTTTTCATAGGTCTAAATTAAAAATCCCAATCAACTAACTGATCGGGACTCTTTATTCAATTAGTGCTGTTTTTATAATTCATTAAAAATAGTGTGCATCAGTCGCTTTTTGTCATTTATACTCTCCTCCAGCGAAATCATAGTTTCAGTTCTGCTGATGCCGTCTATATCATCTATTCTGAATATAATATTCTTTGCGTGCGTGGTATCCTGGGCCCGTATTTTACAGAAGATATTGAATTTACCTGTAGTAATATGAGCCACGGTTACATAAGGTATCTGAACAAGGCGTTCTAGAACAAACTTGGTCTGGTGGGTCTTTTCCAGAAAAATGCCTACATAAGCTATAAAAGAATAACCGAGCTGTACGTAATCTAATGTCAGTGAAGAACCTTTAATGATGCCGGCTTCCTCCATCTTCTTAACGCGCACATGTACGGTACCGGCCGAAATCAATAATTTTTTAGCAATATCGGTAAATGGAGTCCTCGTATTGTCAATCAGCATATCGAGAATCTGATGATCTATTTCGTCTAATTTGACTTTTCCCATTTCAATAAAATTTTAAGTAAAAGTATAAAATTAAGATAAGAACCGTAATGAATCCCGGATTTTTTTGAATATTATGTAAAAGAAAGCGGGTTTTACGTAATATAGCTAAATTAACAAAGTCATGATGTTTTCATTTGATTGCAGTTCGGTGAGCGAACTCTTATCCTCACAATCAAATTCGAGATGCCCGAAATGCTCATCTAAATTATCCACAATTTCTACAGCTGGCTGAAACTCAATATTTTCCTTGTGAAGAACTTCCCTTAATTGAATGCCTACACTCTGCCCGGCTTTATATTTATCCTTAAGGTTAGCTGCATTCCGGATTAAAACGTCGAAAAACAATTTTTCATTATTTGGAATCGCCTTGTACTGTTCTACAGAAAATTGATCGATTTCATCCCGCGCAATGATGATCAATGCGGTAAGAAGCACATACCAAACATATTTTCGGGTCTCTTCACGTGCGTAATCTCCGGGAAAATGTCCGGCTTCAAGAAGCAAGGTTGGTGTGCCCAGCGACTGAAAGTAGTCGCCGGTACAATCGAGATTAAAACTATCGTCATACCTGCCCACACAATCCCCTAATGCTGGCCTGATGGCATGGTACATGGCAGCTATCAATTGCATACTGATATCGCGAGACGGACTGGGGCCTCTGGTTTCATCGGCCGCCGGAGACAGAAAAGAAAGGGTGGCGGGCTTTGGCTTTTTCCCTGCGCTGTATATGGTTCTCTGGTCGTGGAGATTAAAACAATAATCAGGCTTGAAGTTTAAATAGAGCTTGTTGAGTACGATACTCTCGGGCTGACTCAGTGCCTGTGCATCCCTGTTTAAGTCAATATTATTGGCATTTTCACGGGTATAGGCAAG
>JBPCUI010000357.1:0-7347 GCA_051011235.1 Flavobacteriaceae bacterium | reverse complement strand
ACATGTCCAATATTGATGATCTCGTTGAGCAAAAAGAAGAGCAAACCGTGATCAAATTCAAGAAGTTCTACTTCGGCAGAGGAAGTGCTCAAATCACTGCTGAAATATCCCAGGAACTCGACAAAGTGGTCAGTACTGTTGCACAATTTCCCCAATTGCAGTTGAGAATAGAAGCACATACCGACAGCCGGGGCGGTAGTTCAACCAATTTCAGGATATCTCAAAGCCGTGCGGATGCCATAAAAAAATACCTGCAAGATAATGGTGTCTCAACTTCAAATATACTTTACTCTGTAGGATATGGTGAAGATAAAATCATTAACCAGTGTACAAATGGGGTATACTGCCTGGATTTTCTGCACAGGCAGAACGAAAGACACCTGATCGTGGTATTGAATTACAATCTTCTTAATTAAATCTCCAGCCGTAAAGAAAGGTCCTGATTTTATTCGACCAGAGGGATGAATACTTCCTTGGATTTTTTATATTTAGAAAAATACAGCTTGTTGAATAACAAATCCAATAAATACTGGCGAACGAATCTTACCTACCTCGGTATTTTGTTGAGCATTTGGTTTATAGTGTCCTATGGCTTCGGTATTCTATTAAAAGAACAACTGGATACAATCACCATAGGTGGATTCAAACTTGGATTTTGGTTCGCACAGCAAGGGTCAATTTACGTTTTTGTCATTCTCATTTTTGTTTATGTACTGCTGATGAATCGGTTGGATAAGAAATACGGTTATGACGATTAAATATTCTAAGGTTTATTAGCAGATGGACGTACAGACATGGACCCTTGTATTGGTTATCACCACGTTCACACTTTATATCGGTATCGCTATTTGGTCGAGGGCCAGTTCCACTAAGGAATTCTATGTAGCTGGAGGAGGTGTCCACCCGTTGGCCAACGGTTTGGCAACCGCTGCCGATTGGATGTCTGCCGCATCCTTTCTCGGTATGGCAGGTTTGATATCAATTTACGGTTACGACGGTTCGGTCTACCTCATGGGCTGGACTGGGGGTTATGTTTTACTTGCGCTGCTACTGGCGCCCTACCTGCGTAAATTTGGAAAGTTTACCGTACCTGACTTTATCGGAGATCGTTATTATTCCAATGTGGCCAGAACCGTAGCTGTTTTGTGTGCCCTTCTGGTCTCATTCACCTATGTAGCCGGACAAATGAGGGGAGTTGGCCTGGTATTTTCCAGGTTCCTGGAAGTTCCGGTGAATACAGGGGTAATCATTGGAATGTTTATCGTGCTGTTTTATGCCGTTCTCGGGGGAATGAAAGGGATCACCTATACCCAGGTTGCACAGTATTGTGTGCTCATCTTCGCCTTTATGGTGCCGGCAATATATATCTCTTTTCAAATGACCGGAACTCCCATACCACAACTTGGAATGGGAAGCGAAGTTCTCGGTGAGAATATCTCCCTGTTGGATAAATTAGACGGCCTTTCTACCGATCTGGGCTTTGATAAATATACGGAAGGATCCAAACCGATGATCGACGTATTCTTTATCACCGCTGCACTGATGGTGGGTACTGCAGGGCTTCCTCACGTTATCGTTAGGTTTTTTACAGTGCCCAGGGTAAAAGACGCCCGTAAATCGGCAGGTTATGCTCTGTTGTTTATTGCCATATTGTATACCACAGCTCCAGCCGTTGCTGTATTTGCCCGAACAAATCTGCTGGAAACAATAAACGGCAAGGAATACAAGGACATGCCTGCATGGTTTTCGAAATGGGAAACTACTGAGTTGATAAAATTTGATGATAAGAACCGGGACGGACGTGTCCAATACGTAGGAGATCCTCTCGTAAATGAATTGAATGTAGATCCCGATATAACTGTCCTGGCCAATCCTGAAATAGCCAACCTGCCCAATTGGGTAGTGGCCCTGGTGGCAGCTGGGGGCTTGGCAGCTGCGCTATCTACGGCTGCAGGCTTGCTTCTTGTAATTTCAACCTCAATCTCTCACGACCTGATCAAGAAACAACTTCGGCCGACGATCTCGGACAGGGGTGAGCTGATTGTTGCGCGTTTTTCAGCAGTAATTGCCGTCTGTGTAGCAGGTTATTTTGGTATTAATCCACCGGATTTTGTGGCGGCAACGGTAGCGCTGGCTTTTGGCCTTGCGGCCGCCTCTTTCTTCCCAGCGATAATTCTGGGGATATTTTATAAGAAAATGAATAAGGAAGGGGCCATTTCCGGAATGGTTGTAGGTATCCTGATAATGTTGTTTTATATGTTGAAATTTAAGTTCGATATGTTTGGTGGTGGTTCGGCCCAAGAATGGTGGTTCGGAATTTCGCCTGAAGGCTTTGGAACTGTTGCTATGTTGCTTAACTTTGTAGTCTCACTGACTGTTTCAGCATTTACAGCCGACCCTCCTGAGGCTGTACAGCAAATCGTGGAAAATATTAGGATTCCAAGTGCCGATTAGGCACGTATACTTTAAACCTTACCAAAATGAGTAATTATCACATTAAAAATCTGGAAGAGTATTTCCAATTGTATCGCAAATCGGTCAGAGAACCTGAAAATTTCTGGGAGGAAATAGCCGAAGAACACTTTTTATGGCGCAAGAGATGGGATCGCGTCCTAAGCTGGGACTTTTCAATCCCCGAGATCAAGTGGTTTGAGGGTGCGAAGCTGAACATTACCGAAAATTGTCTGGACCGCTACCTGCCAATGAGAAGGCATGAAACTGCAATTATTTTTGAACCAAATGATCCGAATGAACAAGCACAGCACATTACATTCGGGGAGTTGTATGAACGCGTTAACCGCATGGCAAATGTCCTGAAAGATGGTGGAGTTGGTAAAGCCGACAGGGTTTGTATTTATTTGCCGATGATCCCCGAATTGGCTGTAGCAGTGCTGGCTTGCGCAAGGATCGGAGCTGTTCATTCTGTGGTCTTTGCCGGATTTTCTTCCGGGGCGTTGGCTACGCGTATTAATGATTGTGATTGCAAGTGTGTTATCACTTCAGACGGGTCTTACAGAGGCAAAAAGGTGATAGATCTCAAGGGCATCGTAGATGTGGCATTAGAAGATTGTCCCGGAGTACAAAATGTTTATGTAGTAAAACGCACCGGTAGTGAAATTGAGATGAAAACAGGTCGGGATCAGTGGCTTCAACCGCTTCTGGATGAAGCATCTCCTGATTGTGAAGCGGAGATCATGGATGCGGAAGATCTGTTGTTTGTCCTATATACTTCGGGTTCCACAGGCAAACCAAAAGGTATGGTCCACAGCAGTGCCGGCTATATGGTTTATGTTGCCCATACATTCAAGAATATTTTCCAGTATCGCCAGGGTGATATATATTGGTGTACTGCCGATATCGGTTGGATCACTGGCCATTCATATATTGTTTACGGACCCTTATTGAACGGAGCTACAACTGTGATGTTTGAAGGCGTTCCGACCTATCCCGATCAAGGCCGTTTCTGGGAGGTGGTTGAAAAACACAAGATAAACCAGTTTTATACGGCTCCGACTGCCATTAGGGCACTTGCCAAGGAAAGACTGGAATATGTAGAAAAGTACGATCTATCTTCACTTAAAGTACTGGGTACTGTAGGTGAGCCTATTAATGAAGATGCATGGCACTGGTATTACAACCATGTGGGGAAGGGGAAGAGCCCCATAGTGGATACCTGGTGGCAGACAGAGACCGGCGGGATCATGATATCACCAATTCCATATGTGACCCCTACCATACCAACTTATGCCACGCTTCCATTTATCGGTGTTCAACTTGCTTTAATGGATGATGATGGCAATGAAATAACCGGGAATAAGGTTTCCGGCAAACTTTGTATAAAATATCCATGGCCTGGCATTGCACGTACTATTTGGGGTGATCATGAACGGTACAGGAAAACTTACTTTGATACTTTCGAGAACAAATACTTTACG
This sequence comes from Flavobacteriaceae bacterium, assembly GCA_051011235.1. Taxonomy (GTDB): domain Bacteria; phylum Bacteroidota; class Bacteroidia; order Flavobacteriales; family Flavobacteriaceae; genus JAHEJJ01. The sequence goes on along the minus strand of JBPCUI010000357.1, from coordinate 3,412 downwards.
GGAGACGGCGCGATGAGGAATGCAGTAGGATATTACAGGATCACCGGCCGTGTTGATGATGTTATCATCGTTTCCGGACATAATTTGGGTACTGCCCCTATTGAAGATTCAATTAATGAACACCCGGCGATAGCCGAATCTGCCATTGTGGGCTTCCCGCATGACATAAAAGGTAACGCCTTATATGGATTTGTGATTTTAAAAGAAACCTGGGAAACAAGGGACCGGGATAATCTCAGGCAAGAGATCAATCTACAGATCACTGAACATATAGGACCTATCGCCAAGTTGGATAAGATCCAGTTCGTTCCGGGTCTCCCTAAAACCAGGAGTGGTAAGATTATGCGCCGTATACTTCGGAAGATCGCTGGCGAGGATACCGAAAACATGGGCGACATCACTACGCTTCTTAATCCCGAAGTGGTCGAGGAGATCAAAAAGCATGCTTTATAGGCAGGAGTTTAGCGTTTCTGGTTGGATATTATATTCAATATCTGACCAGAAACCTAAAACTAAATCAACACCATCCAACAATAGTAAACAGCAAATAGCCCCAGGAAGATTATCCCTGTATAGGTGAGCCATTGCAGCGCTTTTTTAGGCCGGTATTCTTTTGGCAGATCGTGGCTCATCACATTTTTGATGTTCATATAACCCACAATTGGGGCTAGCACAAAAGATACAAATGTGGCCAAGGCGACAAGGAATCCCATATTTGCGCTAAAGACAGTTACCACAACATAATTTACCAGAGCAAGTATAATTACGCCGGTGGCATAATGACGTCTTCTTGAAAAGTCCTTGTTTTTGGGGCTCAGGTGCCCAATGATATCGACACTGACCCGGCTGATCGCATCATGGGCAGTCATACACGTACTGAACATAGTGGCGAAGGCCGAAATAGCTATAAATATATAGGCCCATTTCCCAATATGAGTTGTGAAGAGTTTTACCACCTGGTCTGCAAAAACCACGGCGTTACCACTTAGTTCGGTATTCGTGCCATAAAGGGTCATGATTCCGATAATAAGGAAGAATATGGCAAGCACGGCCGTCAATATATAACCCGTATTAAATTCCTGCAATGCCTCTTTAAGAGATGGGCGATTACCTGAAGTCTTGTATTTCTCCAAACTCCACAAACTCACCCAACTGGAGGCCTCAACGGCGGTAGGCATCCAACCTACCAGGCTGATCAGGAATAATATCCCTACTTCATTAAATATTTCCGGGCGCGAAAAATTTTCTACAGCTGTCACCTGTCCTTTGAACAAAACCATGGCGGTTGTTACCAGGAGCGCCACAAACAAAATTGTGATTACAAATTTTAAGGTATTTTCCAGGAATTTATATCGACCGATGATCAGGATACCACTGATCAATACAAACAATCCCAGGGCTACAGCACTAACTGAAAGATCTTCGATATTGAACAGATTAATAAAGAGTCCGGCAGTTACTACATAAAGGGCAGCTAAGATCGTAAAAGTAGTTACCAGCGTTATAAATGCATAGAGCCAAAGATATCCTTTTCCGCGCCTCAAATATCCTTCAATAAGCGATAGACCTGTGACATTGGTATAGCGAATTCCGAATTCAAAAAATGGATATTTTAGAATGTTTGCAAGGACAATAGGTATGATCATTACCCATCCATATTGAGCGCCAGCTTTTGTAGAAAGAACCAAATGGGAAGTACCGATGGCCATACTGGCAAACAAAAGTCCGGGTCCCAGGTTCCTGATCAGGGTTTTAAGTTTTGACATGCTTGACTCGGTAATAGGCTCTAAAATAGAATATTTTGATCAGCCTTGCGGTATCATTTTATCTCTATCTTCTCACCGTAAAAGCGCGGTTGGGTATTTAGGAGTAAGTCTATAAATACTTTCACTCTGGCGAAATACTCCCGAAAGTGAACTTTGATCGACTCGTTACCTGAAATGTCCTTTGCATTATATCCGATCGCGTGCAGGCCTTTGTGTTCGGCTAAGTATATGGCCCTTTCATTGTGAAACTCCTGTGAAATTACCGTTACTTCATCCAGACCAAATATCTCTTTTGCACGTACAACGGAATCCAATGTTCGGAATCCGGCGTAATCCAGAAATATTTTCTCTTCTGGAATACCTTCATTTATGAGGTCTTTCTTTATGGTATTTGGTTCATTATAATATATAGAACCGTTGTCTCCACTCACCAATATAAAATCTATTTTACCGGCTTTAAAAAGCTCCACAGTTGCCTGTATTCGATTTGCATAGTACGGATTTACCCCTCCTTCCACAAGACGGCTTGCAGTACCTAGTACCAGTCCGACTTTGTTTTTTGGAATGTCATTGATTTGATTAAAGGTCCTGCCATTTGAAGCCAACTCTATGGTTAAATGGCTGAGAACAACAGCTAATAGCGGAAGCAGCAGCAATACTATTAAAATATTTCTATATTTCTTTTTCACAAGAATTCAATTGGCAATTACTACCATTTAAATGGTCTGAATCCAAATCCCCACTCTACCCAGTCTGCAGCAAAGCCCTCGGTTTTCAGTCCAATTTGTGCATAGATCCGATCGGTAATATCGTAGCGAAGGTGAGGTCTTGAAAAATAGGAGGTCTTTCCTCGCGCATCAGACAAATAGCCTCCGAGATGGACTCCAAAAGTTAATTGCCAGAACATAAAGTCGTAGCCAGCGTGGAAGCCGATCATGTATTTGTCAGGATCCATAGGATTGTCTTTAACGAGGCTGTTATCTACCATATAATCGAAACCTGCTGTAGCACCGTGCATATTGTTAAATTTGTATTGGTAGTCCAGCACCCCTGAGAATACGCCATACCTGGTTTTGGTACCCGCATCCAATGTACTTTGAACTGTTCCAAAGGCAAGGTATACATTAACGCTTTGGTTCTTTTCTACCTTTTTATTGGGTGTTTTTCTGCTTCTTTGATATCTGGCCTGTAAGATTTTTTCAGGATTTGGACCCTTATCCAGTCTGCGTTGATCAGCATTATAGTGGTAACGTATTCCAAGATTGATCCCAAACATATTTAGTCCGTAATTCGGCGTATACATTCGGCCGTTGGAGAAATGGGTGAAGTCTAAGCCGTAGGTAAGATCCAATTCACGGGTCCATTTATAGGTCCATCCGAAATTAAGTGCAAAGTAAACGGCCATATGAGCTCCAATCGCATCGTTGAGTGGATTGGATGCGGGATCATAAGGTTTCAAGTCATAGGTTAGCCCAAATTGCGGTTCAATGCCGAATTCATTTCTACGTGTGGGCTTGCTTATCGGGAATCGGATAAAACCGTAGAGTGCGTTCGGATTACCGAATACTTCCGGATCTCCAACAAATCCGGCATACCAACCGATACCGTAAGTGGGAAAGCCATAAGGTCCCCAAATTTCTTCATCC
>JBPCUI010000356.1:0-4179 GCA_051011235.1 Flavobacteriaceae bacterium | reverse complement strand
GAGCAGGATTGTTTATGAACTGCTTCGTCTTGAAGAAATGGCAGATCTCAGTACATTTACATGGCCGGAGGCGTATGCCAGGGACCTGGTGGAAAAATATACTTCCTGAATTCAGGTGGCGATACCTATAGGTCATAAAATTCCCTTGTCAATTATATTTTGAAACAAAAAATATCAGAAATGAGTACATCTAACGCACTACAGAGAATTTTCTTAACGATAATATTGGCGATTTCAATCATTTCATGCCAGCAAAAAACCAAAAATCAAAATGAAGAACCTGTCGGAGAAGAACAAAAAGAGGTAGTGTCTTTACCGCTGGACAGCCTGAATCTGCCTGATGGATTTAAAATAGAAGTATTCGCAGAGGGGATAGACGGTGCAAGGTCAATGGCTTTGGGAGACAAGGGTACCTTATTCGTCGGGACTCGCAATGAAAAAAGGATTTATGCTATTCAAGATCTGAATGGTGATTTTAAGGCCGACAAAACCATCGTTCTGGATACCACACTGGAAGTACCCAATGGTGTTGCCTTCAGAGAGGGCGCCCTTTATGTGGCAGAGGTGAACCGATTACTTCGCTATCCAAATATTGAACAGCAGATATCCGAACCGCCCAAACCCGAAGTGATTTATGACGATTATCCCACCGAATTCCATCACGGCTGGAAATACATCGCATTTGGTCCGGATGATAAATTATATGTTCCCGTTGGCGCGCCCTGCAATATTTGTGATTCTGCAGTTGTCGACCAGCGGTATGCCTCTATTACCAGGATGGACCCGGATGGCAGCAACCGTGAAATTTACGTTAATGGTGTACGAAATACGGTTGGCTTTACATGGCATCCGGAAACAAAGGAACTTTGGTTTACGGATAACGGCAGGGATTTTATGGGCGATGATATCCCCCCTTGTGAACTGAATCGGGTGAGTGAAGCCGGGCAACATTTCGGTTACCCCTTTTGCCATGGGGATAGTATTAAAGATCCCGAATTCGGTGATAAATACCCCTGTTCCGATTTTGTCCCTCCGGTTCAATCCTTAGGCGCACACGTGGCTCCTTTGGGAGTCAAATTTTATACGGGTACTATGTTTCCTGCCGAATATCGCGGGCATGCTTTTATCGCCGAACACGGTTCCTGGAACCGCTCTTCTAAAGTGGGCTACAGGATATCAGTTGTTAAACTGGATGGAAACAACGCTGTAAGCTACGAGACGTTTATAGATGGCTGGTTGGACGAAGAGAGCCAGGAGCAATTCGGAAGACCGGTAGACCTCTTGTTTCTTAAAGACGGTTCACTTCTAATTTCCGATGACTTCGGAGATGCTATTTACAGGGTTACCTACAGCGATTCACAACTCGCAGTAGTACAGTGATGAATTTTTAGAAATGGAGATGAAGATTTAAGTGTTCGCAACTGACCTCTATGGTACAGACTGATCTCAATACTTTTACTTAAATTTAAGCTATAAAACCAAGCAGTTATGGAAGAGAACACATCCGTAGAAAAGAAGCGGGGAGGTTGTATCACCGCCTTCCTTATTTTTATGTTCGTTATTAACCCGCTGCTAACTATCTACTATTTAGTGGCCGGCGATATGGTCAGGGAAGCCATGCCAAACATACCGGATTGGGCGATGCCCGTCCTGGCCGTTTTCGGGCTGATCAACTTAGGGCTGGCCATTGCTATTTGGAAATGGAAGCGGATTGGTGTTTACGGGCTCTGGGTAAGCGCGGTACTGGTCCTGATCATTAACCTGACTATCGGTCTCACACCGATTCAATCTTTTATGGGTCTGCTGGGTCCACTTATTATCACCTTGCTTGTGCGGCCTAAATGGGCAGATTTTAATTGATGATTTAAGCCAGTACAATCCCATCCCTGACAGGAAGGAGAAAGTCTGATTGCTTTTTTAGTAGTCGAGTCCCTGTTTTTTCATTGCCCGTCGGTAATTTATGGCCACTGCATCGAATTTCAGGTGCAACTCCTCTGCAAAATCAAAGGGCACTTGCACAGGTCTTTGCGATTCCACTACCCGTTTGTCCTGATCAAAAATAACTTGTTCAAAATCCTGTAAAATGGTCTCTGGTTCATCGCGGTCGTAATTCCGCCCGATAATACAAAATCCCCGGCATTTATTATGGGAAATGGGTTGTGAACTAAAGAAATAAACCATACCCTCATCACCGCCCCAACTCAGTCGGAGAACTATCGTATAGGGGAGATGAAGTTCGTAAACGCTTCTCCGCTCTGGCTTTACAACATCTTCGTTGGCAAAAATTGGAAAATCCTCACTGTTGGGTGCTTCAGGCCTTATAACGGAATAATGTAAAACCGATTCATTGATGGTCACTTTGCAATCGGGTACCATGGGTCTTTCAGGGTCCCCCAGCAGTCCGGGATGCACCCATGGAAAATGCCCGAAATCAGTAAAATTCTCAACCTGCCTGGAACTGTCGCTATTCCAATCGAACGGACCTGTTCTTACCAGTTTCCACTCCGGATTCTCATATTCCGGTATCAGAGGAAGCTCGTACACAGGGTCTTTTAAAGCAACCCATACCAAACCAAATTTTTCCCGACAATGATAAGTGGGCGTTTTTGCCTTAGCCGGAATTTCGGTTTCAGGCGCCTGTGGAATCAATACGCAGTCTCCTCTTCTGTCGTATTGCCAGGCGTGATAGGGGCATACAAGGCAGTCGTCTTTTATCCACCCTAAAGACAAAGCGGTTCCCCTGTGAATACAGAGATCCCTCATGGCGTGTACCTGCCCGTCTGAGGTTCGCCAAACAACAACGGCCTCATCTAAGAGAATAGTGCCAAAAGGAGACTCAGCCTTTATTTCATGGCTATATCCAACAGGATGCCAGCAAGCCAAAAGTTTTTTTGGGAATACCCTTTTATCACTGTCCATAGGTCGCAGGTATTTGCGTGAATAATTGATAGTATAAATATAGAGAATTGTCAATGCAAGTCGGGATAAAGGGTGAAATAGGAGAGGAGGAGCCTGGTACTTAATGCCCCTAGCAGGTGTAACATTTTCCTTTTCTGAACTACTTATCTATTGGTAAAGGCAAGGAAATAACCAAAATTGAAAAAGACCAGGTTTATTAAATGGATCCTGGGAGTTGTGGCAGGGCTGCTTCTCCTGGCATTGCTATTTGCTATTTCCTCCCGGTTTAAAGGGGAGAAGGAGCAGGTCTCATTCAGCTCCGATATCCCCATTGAAGGCCTGTTTTTAAAGCCGGAGGGAGCCGGACCCCATCCGGCGATCCTGTTGTTACACGGGTCGGGAAGCAGTCATCAGGAATACAACAAACTCTATTTTAAATTCCACGCCAATGCTTTTTTGGAAAAAGGATTTGCGGTATTGGTCTATACCAAAAGAGGTTCGGGTAAGCACGCCGTGGACTATGATAATTTTACCTACAAGCAGCTGTTGGATGATGCCGGCGCTGCATTGAAATTTATCAGACAGCAAAAAGATGTCGACCAGGAGAAGGTGGGGATCATGGGGCTTAGCGAATCCGGATGGTTTACTCCGGAACTTGCACTGTTGGATGGCAACATAAAATTTATTATCAACCGCGTAAGTTCTCCTTTCAGCTATACCAAAACAGTGATCCACGAGGTAAAAATGGACGCCAGAGATGAAGGTTTTACTAAAAAGGAAATCTCGAAACATATCGTACCCATCACAGAGCGCATCTGGCAGTTTTATATTGATGTTTACAGAGATCCTTCATTGGCAAATGGACCTGAACGGGTCGCAATTAATCAACTGTTAGCTGAAGCACATAAAGATGATCGCCTGGGCAAATGGTTCACTTTTGACGAACTGACCGCCTATGATTCTCTGCGGTATAACAGTAGGGGGAAAAGATACTCATATGACCCGATGCCTCATTTTAAAAAACTAGAATGCCCGTTGTTCTACGTCATGGGAGAAAAAGATGTAAATATGCCCACCAAAGAAGTGGTTGATTTTCTGGAAAACTATAGGCAGACGGAAGGAAAGAAGATCGATATCAAAGTATATGAGGGGGCCAGCCACTATTTATACAAATACGGACTGAAGGACGGGCCCTTTGAGGGTTGGCTATATCACAATGGTTACCTGGATTTGTTAAGCTCATGGGCCTCGGATCAGGTTAATTAACAGATGCACAGAGCA
>JBPCUI010000355.1:0-7126 GCA_051011235.1 Flavobacteriaceae bacterium | reverse complement strand
CTGCTGATCCACGTATCTACCCTATGTGGAAAAATATCCGGTATTGCCTTTGCTGTTAACACGAAAATTACCAAACACAATAACCCGGTTCCCACCATAACAGTGAGATATTTTAATGGATAACCTCCCAGGAAACACAACACCAATACCATAAAAAATATAATGGCCGCGGTAGAGAAGTTTGCCGGTAAAATCAATAGAATTATAAGGAACACAGGCAGCCATAACGGTAGAATGCTTTCATTAAATGAAATTTCCCTTTCACGTATTTTTGTCAAATACCTGGCTATATAGATCATTAGAACTACCCCAGCCAAATTTGAGGTCTGGAAGGTAATCCCAACCCAGGGAAGACGGATCCATCGACTTGCGTTTGCTCCTTCAATAGTCGTTCCTTGCGCCAGGGTATAGATCAATAATGCTACAACGATTGGCATTGCAATAATGGATAATCCCTTGAAATAATGGGTAGGTATTTTGTGAACGCCATATATAATTCCGAACCCAAGAAATAAGAGGAGGCCGTGTTTTACCAGGTGGCCCAGCGTAGTTCCTTTTCCTACTACATATACCAAATTACTACTGGCACTGTAGACCGGCAGAAAAGAAAATAGAGCAAGTAGGGCTACTACCCCCCATATTGCTTTATCTCCTCTTATATTTCCAAAAAACTGCGTCACTCCTAAAGGTTTTTAATGGCCTCCTTGAATTGATTTCCCCGATCTTCATAATTTTCAAACAGATCAAAACTGGCGCATGCCGGCGACAATAACACTGTATCTCCACGCCCGGCAATCTTATAAGCCACCTTTACTGCTTCACTCATTGCGTAAGTTTCTACCAGTAAATCCACAACATTGCCAAAAGCCTCCTTGATCGGTCCGTTATCTTTGCCAAGGCAAACAATGGCCTTTACTTTCTCACGAACCAATGGCATGAGTTCGCGATAGTCATTTCCTTTATCCACACCACCAACAATCCAGACAATAGGTGTCGACATGCTGTCCAGGGCGAAGAAAGTTGCATTCACATTGGTCGCTTTAGAATCGTTGATATACTGAACATGATGTATTTTCAAGACTTTTTCCAGACGGTGTGGTGCACCGTGAAAGTTTTGAATACTCTGTCTGATCGACTCTTTTCTTATTCCCACTAAATTGGCTACCAGGGCAGCAGCCATCGTATTTTTTAAATTATGCCTGCCCTCTAAAGCCACATTACTTGTATTCATTTTCACGGTTTTATTTTCTGTCTTAATCTTTATATTTTCACCTTCTAACTGAGCGCCCTTCTTTACTGTTTCCAGTAATGTGAAGGGTAGTAACTCCGATCTTATAGGTTGCTCCTCCAGTCTATTCCTGATCACCGGGTCATCCAAATCGTAAATAAAAAAATCCTCTTTATCCTGATTTTGCGTAATCCTGAACTTGGAATCCACATATTTATCAAAGGACTGCTGGTAACGATCCAGATGGTCTGGTGTAATATTGGTCATCACGGCGATATGCGGTTTAAAATCCGTAATCCCATCTAGCTGAAAACTGCTTATTTCCAGAACATAGAATTCGTAATCCTGCTCCGCTACCATTTTGGCGAAACTATCGCCAATATTTCCGGCAATCCCCACATGAAGACCTCCCTGGTACAGAAGATGGTGTGTCAACATCGTTGTGGTAGTCTTACCATTGCTACCGGTGATCCCTATAATTGTGGCATCGGTATAGCGAGATGCAAATTCGATTTCTGAAATCACAGGGACACCTTTTTCAACAAGATTGCGGATCGGCAATATGTCGTCTGGTATTCCCGGGCTTTTCATAACCAAATCAGCACTATTGATCTTGGCTTCCGTATGACCTCCTTCTTCCCAATCGATATCAAGATTTATAAGAACTTTTTTGTACTTCTCTTTTATTGTGCCGTTGTCTGAGACAAAGACATCAAAGCCTTTTTGCCTTCCCAAAATGGCGGTTCCCACACCACTTTCACCTGCTCCAAGCACCACCAGTCGAGCCATTTACCTCACTTTCAAAGTCACAATTGTAATAATGGCCAGGAGTATACCTATGATCCAAAATCTTGTGACAATTTTACTTTCGTGATATCCTTTCTTCTGATAGTGATGATGTAAGGGAGCCATCAGGAAAACCCTTTTCCCCTGACCGAATTTCCTCTTGGTGTATTTGAAATAGCTTACCTGAATCATCACAGACAGAGACTCGGCAAAAAATATTCCGCATAACAGCGGTATTAATAATTCTTTTCGCACTATAAGTGCTATAACTGCTATTACCCCTCCTATAGTCAAACTACCGGTATCTCCCATAAAAATCTGGGCCGGAAATGTGTTGTACCAAAGGAATCCAACCAGAGAACCAACAAATGCCGCACTGAACACCACAAGTTCTTCGGATTTTGGAATAAAAAAGATATCGAGGTAATCTGAAAAAATTATGTTACCCGAAACCCAGGCAAATATGCCCAACGACAATACAATTATAGCCGAGGTGCCGGCCGCCAGGCCGTCTATTCCATCGGTGAGATTGGCACCATTTGAAACGGCTGTTACAATAAAAATGACAATGGGTATAAATAACAACCAGGCATATTTCTCAGCACCTTCGCCGGCCCAGCTGATCATCTTGGCATAGTCTAGTTCATTATTCTTAAAAAAAGGAATATTCGTTTTGGTCGATTTGATTTCTTTACCCTCTACCCGCTCTACTGTATAGTTCTGGGTAATCATAGTTTTGTTCTTCTCCTTCATCGTCACATCAGGATGAAAATACAGCGTAGCCCCAACCATTAGACCCAGAACAACCTGACCCAGTATTTTAAATTTCCCCTTAAGGCCTTTTTTGTTCTTTTTAAAAATTTTAATGTAGTCATCTACGAATCCTATGATGCCCATCCAAATGGTGGTGACAATAAGCAGGAGTATATACACATTGTCCAGTCTGGCCAGCAGCAGGACGGGTATTAAGGTCGAAAAGATGATAATGATGCCTCCCATTGTAGGGGTGCCCGTTTTCTGTTGTTGACCTTCAAGTCCCAGATCCCTTACCGTTTCACCTATTTGTTTTCTTTTCAGGAAGAGTATGACCCTTTTGCCGAACACCGTGGCCATAATCAGAGAAAGCAATACAGCCATGGCCGCCCTAAAGGTCAGGAACTGGAAAAGTGTGGCTCCGGGAAACTGGTATTGTTGCTCTAAGTATTCAAACAGATAATACAACATATTTGTGCTGAATTTCTTTGATCCTGATTTTATTTAATCAACTCATGGTTGATAAATTGTTCTATTTATTTCTCTAAACTTGTTAATGCTTCCTTTAGTAACTTGAAATCATCAAAATCTACTCGCTTACCATTCTTTTCCTGGTAAGTTTCATGCCCCTTGCCTGCTACGAGTATGATATCGTTTGCAATGGCCAGTTGACAGGCTGTTTTTATGGCCTGCAACCGGTCTTCAATGGATAGCGTCTTAGCTGTGTTTTGTGGTTCTACCCCTTCTTCCATATCGTGTATGATATCCATTGGCGATTCGCTTCGGGGGTTATCGGAGGTAAATATGGCCTTGTTGCTCATCTCCGAGGCTATATGACCCATTACCGGACGCTTCGACTTGTCACGATCACCACCACACCCCACGACGGTGATGACGTTTTCATTTCCAGTCCTCAATGCATGGATTGTATCCAATACATTTTTGAGTGCGTCCGGCGTATGGGCATAATCAACTATAGCCGTAATTCTTTCCTTAGATATGTAATACTGGAACCTTCCATCTACATTTTCAAGCTCACTCAATAACTTGAGGATCTCTAATTTCTCCAGACCCAGCAGGTTTGCAGTTGCGTATATGGCCAGCACATTATAGGCGTTAAACCTTCCTATAAGCCTGGTCCACAACTCATTGTCGTCTATTTTTAACAATTGCCCGCTAAACTGATTTTCGAGTACCTGGGCCCGGTAATCAGCAAAGGTTTGCAGTGCATATGTAAATTTTCTTGCGTTGGTGTTCTGAAGCATCACAAGTCCGTTCTTATCATCTACATTAGTCAACGCAAAAGCCTTTTTAGGGAGATCGTCAAAAAGTTTTTTCTTGGTGTCTCTATAAGCTTTAAATGTCTTGTGATAATCCAGATGATCGTGTGTGAGGTTTGTAAAAATGGCTCCTGCGAATACGAGTCCTTCGGTACGGTACTGATCAATACCGTGGGAACTGACCTCCATAAAGCAGAATTCCACACCCGCTTCATTCATCAGGTATAAATGTTTATTGATGGTGAGCACGTCGGGGGTTGTGAGCCGGGTTGGGTATTCCTTATCATCGATCATAATCCTAATGGTAGAAATAAGCCCCACTTTGTAACCTGCCTTTTTAAATAGCTGATACAAAAGAGTGCTGACTGTTGTTTTACCATTGGTGCCTGTAACACCGATAAGCCTCAAATTCTTTGATGGATTATCATAGTAATTTGACGCCATTACAGACAGCGCCTTTTTAGCATTGCTGACCTCTACATAGGTGATGTTATCCTCTAACCGAATTGGAAATTCTTCACAAACAATTGCATGAACTCCGGACTCGATGGCAGCATTAATAAAATTATGACCATCCGAAACCACCCCTTTGACGGCTACAAAAGCATCCTGCTTTCCTACCACTCTTGAATCGAAGTGCAAAGCTTTTATTTTCACATCGGTTGATCCGCTCACCGCAGTGAGGTTTACCCCGTACAATATGTCTTTCAATAATTTCATGAAAGTTCCAGTACAATTCTTTTTACCCGTGCCAGGCTCGTGCCTTGATTCACAGATTGTTTCTTTACTTTTCCATTTCCTATTACTTCGACCTCGATCCCGAGGTTTTCGAGCAGGGCAATGGCGTCCATTCCGCACATTCCTTTTAAATTTGGGACCGTCTGATGGGCTTTTTGGGCATCGAGGAAGTAGCGCTTGTATTCTGTATCGAGAACAATATTATTCGGTTCAAGCGCCGCAACCTCCTCTACCAGCGGATTGTTTGCATATATCTTCCTGGCGATCGACTTAAAAACAGGGCCGGAAACATCTGCTCCGTAGTAGCCAACACTCTTATCCGGTTCATGGATGACCACTATGCAGGAATATTTGGGATCCTCGGCCGGGAAATAACCCGCAAATGTGGAGATATACCTAAGTTTGTCCGGATCCTTGGTCACGTAATTCTTTTGGGCAGTACCTGTTTTACCCGCCATTGAAAAATTAGGTGAGTAGAGCTTGTGCCCTGTTCCATTTTCTTTCTCAACCACATTCTTTAATAAATTCTGGACTTTGGAAATGGTTTCTTCTGAGCAGATGGAAGGATCAATAACTTCTTTCTCAAAACGATATATTGTCTTATTCCATTCCCTGACTTCTTTTATGAGTCGGGGTTTTAGCAATTCTCCACCATTGGCTATGGCATTGTAGAAAGCCAGGGTTTGAAGTGGTGTCATAGCCACTTCATAACCATGGGACATCCAGGCCAAAGAAATTCCAGACCAGCCCTTATCTCCAGGTGAGCGCAATACGGGTTCCCCCTCGCCCTTGATGGGCATACCTAATTTGCGGTGTAACCCGAGATCCATTAAGCTGTTCACAAATCGTTCAGGGCGTTCTTTGTAGCCATTGTGGATCATTTTGGCGAATGCTGTATTAGACGATACAACAAAAGCCTCACCGACAGATAATTCACCATAGCCTCCATGCTTTGAGTCCCTTACCGTTCGGTCATAAATTCGCCACCTTCCCTTTTCCGTATCAATGACGTCACTCGTATCAACTACCTTATCTTCGAGAGCTGCCACCAACGACATCAGTTTAAATGTTGATCCTGGTTCATGTGTTTCGCCAATGGCATAATTAAGCCGTTCGTAATACTTGCCTTCTTCTGTCCTGCCCAGATTGGAGATGGCCTTTACCTCACCGGTTTGGGTTTCCATTACGATGACACAACCGTGATCTGCTTTATATTTCTCAAGTTGCGCGAGAAGCGCGTGATGTGCGATGTCTTGAATGTTGATATCGATGGTAGAGACTACGTCATAGCCGTCTTTCGGTTCTATAATATTGTTAAGACCTATTGGTTTCCATTGGCCTTTCGCGATTTTTTGTTTTAACCTTTTTCCTTCTACTCCTCTTAAATATTCCCCAAAGGCACCTTCCAAACCTACACGGGTGGCATAACCATTTTCATCAAATCGCTCATAGCCAACACTGCGTTCCGCAATTTTTCCCAAAGGGTGTTCTCTAACGGTTTTCTGTTCTGCAATAAATCCGCCTTTATACGGCCCCAGATTGAAAAGTGGGAAGGATTTGACCTCTAGAAAGTCCATATATTCGACATTCCTGGCAATAAGGGTGTACCTATTCTGATTAACCCTGGCTCTCCTGAGTATATTCTCGTAGTAGGCAGCGGGCTTTTGAAAAAGTTGTTCCAGGGATTTGGACAACGGAATCACATTGTTTTCAAAATTTTTCTGACTAACGGTGACTGCATCAAAGTGAATGGTATATTTCGATACGGAGGTTGCGAGTAAACTACCGTCATCCGAATAGAGATTACCCCGGTTCGGGGCAATTGTGAACATCTTTTCAGTGCGCTTCATGGCCAGAGCTTTGTACTTTTCACCATGAACCATCTGGATACTAACAAGCTTGGTTCCTACTGCAATGGTGAAAAGAAATAAACAACACGCCACGACGTAGAGACGGATCATTATGTTTTTCTCCTTGATGGCCATTTATTTATGAGGGCTTTTAACCATGATTTTCTTTGGTGGGGTTTCAGAAGGCGTTAAACCTTTCTCTTCAACAAATACAGTTACAGTAGATTCCAGTTTTAGGCGTTGTACATCGGAACGCATGTCTACGAATTCACTTCGCAATTCCCGAACCTCTTCGTTCAGCGCTGCTACCTGATGCACCTTGCGATCTGCACTATGTGAACTCGCAATCATTACAGTAGCGAGCGTGGAAGCGTAAATAATAAACAGCCAGTTTTTGGGAGCATCGCCACTCACCAAAAATTTGCCTTTCAAAATATCTAAAAAACCTTTTTTCATGGTCCTCTGCAATTGTGCTAGATTCTTTCTGCAAT
>JBPCUI010000354.1:0-5836 GCA_051011235.1 Flavobacteriaceae bacterium | reverse complement strand
TCGGAGGAAGTAGTCTCCATCTCAAATTTAGTAGCATCGGTAAATAAGGTATTTAATGTTTCTTCCGAAGCTGCAATCTCGCGCGTTAGGGTTGCAACTTGTACCAGGTCTCTTTTATCATCGACCTTAACTATGTGATACCCAAAGTCTGTTTCGACCAAACCGATATGTTCCACTTCATTTCCAAAGGCAAAATCGTTAAATTTAGGAGTCATGACACCTTCTTCAAAATAACCGAGATCGCCGCCTTTTGGAGCTGAAGGCCCGTCCGAGTTGTCTCTTGCCAACTCAGCGAACACAGTTTCAGGTTTTAAGGCTTCGGCCAATAGTTCGTTGGCTTTTTCCTCGGCTTCTTCTTTGGTTCTTTTAATTTCAGGGTTCGCCCGGGTAGCACCCTCATAGGTAATGAGTACATGGCTGGCTTTTACCGAGCCATTGGGTTTCCTCTTGATCATTTTAGACACCTTAAAATAATCTCCGTCTCTATAAGGTCCGAAAATTTGACCGGTATTGAGGTTGAAGAGCGTATCTGCAAATCTGGTAGGAAGACTGTTCTTGGCTTTAAAGATCGTATCGAATTTGATATCGGAATGCCGGTCCAGATAAGCCATTGGGTCTGAGGTGTTCCTGAATCCCGGAATCGTATCTGTAGTATCTCTTTCTTCAAAATACTCAACCGTATCTTCGAGCAGGTTAGTAATCTCATCTTTGATCAGGGCTACGTCTTCAGGAGACGCCTTCTCTTCAAATAATACAAATTGAATATCGCGTGCACTCTCCTGCTGATAATCGTCCGGATGCAGGTTTATATAGTCCGAAATTTCTTTTTTCCCAATAGTCAGCGAACTATCTGCAATGGAAGCATACGGGACCCTCACATATCGAAGACTTACCTTGTCATTGGTAAGTTTGTAATCCAGTTCCCCTTCCTTTAGGGTAGCACCAATTCCTGCCCTTGCCAGGTTAAAATATGTCTGTTCTTTAGCTCCGAGAATAATGAGTTCTTCGTCTTGTAGCCAATCTTCATATTGTGAAGGAGCATTGGCTCTCAATTCTGCAATAAACTCCCTGAACCGGTTCTCATCAAAAATTCCGTTTTCATCAACAAACTGTGGGTTTTGAGAAAGACCTGGACTGGACCTGATAACATCGATGATCTGATCTTGCTGAATGTCTATTCCCAGGTTCTCAAATTGCTGATTCATGATAGTTTGTCTTTCTACCTGGTTCCATACATTATTCACCATTTGCAGTCCCGAAGAAGTAGGGCCACTTCTCCTGGAGATGCGCTCTACTTTTCTTCGAAATTCATCGATGGAAACTTCCTCGCCATTAATTTCGGCTACAGAACTACCTACTTTGCCTCCACTAAAGTCATTACTGGTAAATATTCCAGAAATTACAAAAGCGAATAATGCCATCCCAATGATCAATATCAACACCGTTGTTCGCTTCCTAATATTCTCTAAGATTGCCATTTTTGCAAAAGTTTAAAATCAGTTGGCGAAAATACCACTTTCCACCTTAATATAAAAACCTGAAACCTCATGTAAGAGGCTATTAAATACCTTATTGCTTTTCCAGCAATTTAAGTGCAACCAAATCTATTTTTGTGTTGGATACCTCAACGATCGTAAACTGAAAATGTTCAATGGTGATTTTTGTATCCTTTTCCGGAATTTCACCTGTTTCATGTACTATTAAGCCGCCGAGGGTTTCGTATTCTTCGCCTTCAGGCAGGTCTAATTTGTAGTGCTCATTGAGATAATCTACTTCCAGGCGGGCTGAAAATGTGAAATTCATATCATCGAGTTGCTCTTCATGAAGATCCGTAGAGTCGTGTTCGTCTTCTATTTCACCAAAAAGCTCTTCCACGATATCTTCAACAGTCATAATACCCGACGTGCCTCCGTACTCATCGAGCACCACTGCCATGGACTTGTGTTTTCTGGTAAGCACATTCAGGATGTCGTGGATCAGCATGGTCTCCGGTACATACTCAACCGGCAAAAGGATGCTCTTAATAGTTTTGGGTTTTTTAAACAATTCGAAGGAATGCACATATCCAATGATATTGTCTATTGTATCCTTGTAGACCAGGATTTTTGAATAGCCCGTTTCGGTGAATAATTTGGCCAGGTTCTTGGGCGACTCATGAAATTCTACTGCGGTAATCTCTGTTCTGGGAACCATAACTTCCCTGGCTTTCACTTCTGAAAATTCCAGGGCATTTTGAAAGATCTGAATTTCTGAATCAACTTCGTCTTCCTCTTCCACCGTTTCCATTTGTTCGGTTATATAATCACCGAGTTCAATTTTACTAAAAGCCAATTGTACTTCATCTCCATCGGTCTTAAAAAAAGTTTTGAGTACAAAATCGGACACTTTGATCACAAACTCTGAAATCAGCGAGAATAACTGGTAAAAAAAGAAGGCCGGAACGGCAAAAAATTTTATCAGTTTGTTAGAATATATCTGAAACAGTACTTTGGGGAAAAATTCGGCTGTAAGCAATATGATAAGGGTCGAGATCAGCGTTTGCGTAAGCAGGCTGAAATCTGTGAGCATGGCCCGGACTAAACTGTTTTCGGAAGGAAGAATTTGCGAGAACCAGGTCATAAGTAATTCGCCCATAAAAAGACCGTAGACCACCAGCGATATATTGTTTCCAATAAGCATGGTTGCAATAAATTTGGACGGTTTTCTTGTGAGCCTGTCCAAAATACCTGCCAAAATACCTTCCTGCTTCTTCTCTATTTCAATGTGGATCTTATTGGCCGAAATATAGGCGATCTCCATACCGGAAAAGAAGGCCGAAAGCAGCAGTGTTGTAATTATTACAATAAGGGAGGATTCCAAGTTTAATCTCGTTTATCGCGTTGGCGTTTTTCAAATTTCTTGCGGTAATTCCTGCGGAAGGCGAACATGCCAATGGAGACCAGGGCGAAGAAAATGAAGATATAAGTCTGCTCGCGCTCCACGTTCCACAGTTCTACAATTTTATAGATCGAAATAATGGCTACTGCCAGGTACAAATATTCTGTATATCTCAATATTTTTATCATGATGGGTCTTCCTTTATGGTCATCAGGCCGAAGGTCTTATGAGCATTAAAATAGCTGAATTCAGTATTGAAGTCCATGCCTTCACCGTCCATAACTGTGCCGTCTTCAGGATTGGTGAATTTAAACTTCTGTTGGGTAAAAATCCAATCGTTTCCCCTGTCCCAGTACAATTGTGGTGTTTCCAGTTTCTTGCCGTCGTGGGTCTCAATTACCACATCGCCCCTGAGGTCTAATACGTTGGTCATGGAATAAATTATGCCGTAATCGGCTTTTATGGTGCTTTTGTTGTGTTGCTCGTCATACGATTCCACCAAAAGGCCATGGGGAAAGGTGCGGTATTTGAACTCCTGGTTATTATAGTCTTCGCTTAGCGGGCTGGACAAAACCGCTATGATGTTAGATTCCTGGATGTCCTCGCTGTTCATCTTCTCCGGTGTCTCGGTATAGGTAAGCTTGAAATTTTTGGCAATCCCCTGCGGGATGACCTTTTTCTCTGCCTCTTCACCAATCCGTTTATAGTTGTCCTGGCAGCCAAAAAAAAGAATTGCCATAGAAAATCCTATGGCAATAGTCTTAAAATTATTTCCGGGTATCGAAGACATCACTAGAGATTAGGCACCTTTACGCTGCCCCCCACCCAACAGTTAAAGCTGAGTGTTTTACCTGCCATTCCCGATTGGAAAATATCGGTTTTGGAGGGTGCTTTAGCGTTGTAACTCGCTGCAGATCTACCTGCCCTTGAATTCAAAGACGGATCTACACGACCGGCCTTACGAGCCATATCAGCTGCCTTCCAGTAGATAGCTCGCTTCTCAAACGGAGTCTCTCCACACTGATTTGCACTAGTGGCATAAAGATTGGCAATGAGCAAATACGCCTTACCGTTAGAAGAGTTCGCGTTAATCGCTTTCTGCGCATAGTTACGCGACTGCGATTTGCTGCTCCTTCTCAATGTTGTAGCGACCTTATATAGAATATTGGATTTTTTGTAAGAATCTGTTTCCAGCTCCACTGCTTTGTTAAAATCGGCTATAGCTCCTTTGTTATCTCCATTTTTGGACTTGAGTGTCCCTAAATAAACATAAACATCAGCGGATGGGTCGAGCTCTGCCTGCACCTCTACCATTTTGCTGAACAAGGGATCGTCTGTACACTCCTTGCTGAACATTCGTCCTACGGCTCTTTTTACCCATGTTACATCTCCTTTCTTGGAATCAAAACTCCTTTGGTAGAGCGGGATCAGGTTCCCACAATCTGCTAATGCCCCGAGTTTTGAATCGATACTTCCGGTAATTTTACCATAAGACTCGGAGTTGGTTGTGGCTACCTTGAGTTGCCTTTTTTCCTTTGATGTAAGGGTACCTGCATCTTCTTTAGGAAGAAGAACGGTTATCCTGTCTGTCAATTTTTTGTTTTCGGCTTCTATTTTCTCAGTTACATCATCATATGTATCAAATACGGCCTGAAGATCTTTCTTGCCTTCATTGTGCAGGTCGACCAGGCTGGAGAAATAAAGGTAGAGTGCCTTAGGGTTTTTAAAATTTTTCTCGTCTTCCTTAAAAGCTCTGTCGAGCATATTGTATAGTTCCTCAGTGGAAGCCATTTTGTTGTCGTACATTAACATCGACTTATCTATAGCCACCATTGCGGGAGGAAATTTTGTCGGAAAGTGTTTTACACTGTTCTCATAGAGAGTCATCAGGTCCTGGATGTAGGCATCTTTATCGGCACCTGAACTATTCTTGATTTTATGACTCAGAATCTTTTCCCCCAATGAAAAATTTGCCTTGTTGATATCCGGACAACTTTCATATACCATTTTCCATGGTTCATAGGCAGCGTCATAGTTCTTTACTTTTGCATGCTCCGCATAAATCGACAGGTTAGTCATGCATTCAGGATTCTGGGCCTGGGCATGAGAAACACCTGCATACACCAGAATTCCGATCGTCATTAAGAAAAGTTTCTTTTTCATCGTGTTATTCGGTTTAAAGCGGTTAAAATACTAAATTTTTATCAATTAATTTTTCTTTTCTGGAACCATCTATCGTTGAGTGACAGACCTATTCCTACTTTGAGATAGCTTTCTTCAATTAGGCCAGCTGCGCTGGTTCCTCGTCTTCCCAATTCAAATCCTACGTTCAAATTGGAAAATGCTCCTCCAAGCGGTAAACCAAGACCAAAAGTTATGCCAAAATTTTCAATCTCCTTTCCGTTAATCTTCAGACCAGTCTTATCGTATCTCAGTCCGGCCCTGTAATTAACCCGTTTCAGATAGCTTGTAAATGAGGCATAATCCGGAATAAAATATAGTCCAAGGGCCATGGTACTGGCATCTACGTACTCCAGGTTCTCCACGTCCACGAAAGGATTATCGAATGAACTGTATTCCTGAAAACTGTATTCGGCACCGATAAACCATTTTTTCTCCTGGCCGAATCCAAGTCCAACAGAAGCTATTGTAGGAATTTTTAGTTCTGTATTGCGAAGTCCTAAGGCCTCCAGGTCTACCTCTACCACTTCTACCTCGGCACCACTTGAAACATTAAAGGATCCGATACGTTGGGAATTGGTAGATACCAGGTTTGCCTGGGTATTGACCCTTGCAGAAGTAAACAGGGTATATTTACTACCTATCTTCGGGGTATATGTGAGGCCGTAATTAAAATCAAATCCGTTTATATCGGATTGCCGTGTATCAATGGTTCCGAACTGCACTCCTTCCACACTTTGAAGTCTCTGGTTTTCCAAAAGTCCGAAGCTGAATTTTG
>JBPCUI010000353.1:0-4852 GCA_051011235.1 Flavobacteriaceae bacterium | reverse complement strand
AGGTTAATGTGGGCGATGTGTTAATTATAATCTCCTATGCCATCATGGAACTGGAGGAGGCAAAGTCCTTCAATCCTGCACTTGTATTCCCCAACGAAGTGAATAATCATTTGAACTAATTTTGAATAAAGATTTAGTACGAATCTTAAAATTTACACTCCCGATTGCTCTGGGAGTATTTTTGGTATGGTACTCATATTCGATTACTTCGGAGGAAAACAGAAGGCAAATTATCCGGTATTTAAAGGAGGCCGATATGTTCTGGGTTGGATGCTCTGTCTTTATCGGCATCTTAAGTCATATTTCACGAGCGATCCGCTGGAATTATCTCCTTGAACCTCTGGGGTATAAGCCAAAAATTCGCAACAACGTACTCATTATCTTAATGGCTTATCTCACAAATCTCGGTATCCCGAGATCAGGTGAAATACTTCGTGCCACTGCATTAGCAACCTATGAAAATGTTCCTTTTCAAAAAGGTTTTGGTACTATTGTTACGGAGCGCATTGTAGACCTGCTGATGTTGATGTTAATTATTCTTGTAGCCCTGTTTTCTCAAACGGAGATCATCCTTGAATTTTTGGCAGACAAAGGTATTGGACTGACCGGAACATTGATTATCTCTTTAGGTGGTGTTTTTTTTCTCGGATTGCTCCTGATATTTTTAAGACGTTCCAATTCAAGAATAGCCATCAAATTAAAAGGGTTTGTAAAGGGACTGCTCGACGGATTGTTGAGTGTATTTTACATGAAGAAAAAATGGTCCTTTGTCTTTCATACAATTTTCATTTGGTCCGCTTACGTGGCCATGTTCTGGGCAATAAAATACACCGTTGAAGAGACCATTGCATTGAACTTAGGTGAGCTTCTCGTGGCCTTCATTGCAGGAGCTTTTGCCATGACTACCACGAATGGCGGAATTGGGCTTTATCCGATTGCCGTTAGTAAATCTCTTGAAATATTTGGCATAAATCCGGTTGCAGGTGACGCCTTTGGCTGGATAATGTGGATCTCGCAGACATTTATGGTAGTTGTTTTTGGTGCAATATCTTTTCTGATATTGCCGTTATGGAACAGAAACCCTTAGCGGCCTAGTATCAAAATTTGTATCCATGAAGACCATTATCGCCAGTTTCTGGACCCTCATCCTGTGTTTTGTTGCGCAGGGACAAGTAAAAGAAGAAATTTTTGAATCCTTCAAACTACAGGAAAGAAGGGACGTAAAGTACTATTTTCCAGAAGATTATACGGAAGAAAAAAAGTATCCGCTAATCGTCGTTTTAGATGGGGAATACCTTTTTGATCAGGTAGTTGCCACCTCCAAATTCTACAGTGATTTTCAAGGTATGCCTCAAACCATAGTAGTAGGGATCTATCAGAGTGAAGATGATTTACGATGGGAAGATTGCGGTTTTGAAGGTGACACAGGTCTGCCCACTGAAAAAGGAAAGAAATTTTACGAATTTCTGGGAATGGAGATCATTCCTTATTTAGAGACTTCCTATAATATCGCTCCTTTTAAGATGTTTGTCGGATACGACATAACCGCAAATTTTGGGAATTTCTATTTATTTAAAGATAAATCACTCTTTAATGCTTATATCAGCATCTCGCCGCTTTTGGCCCCTGAGATGGAGACCAGGATACCCGCCCGTTTGAGTGATTTAGATCAAAAAATATTCTATCACTTGATTGTTGAAGGTGAGAAAAGTGATGACCTGGAACAGTTTCGCACACTGGATCGCGGGATAAAATCAATTGAAAAAGAATCCCTGGATTATTACTACGACGAGTATACTGAGGCCAACGACATATCCGTGGCGACCTATGGGTTAGGAAAAGCCTGGGACCGCACATTTCAAATGTTCAAACCTATCAGCCCTAAAGAATACAAACAAAATATTCTCACTTCAGATGAGCCGGTATTCAATTATCTTGCGGATAAATACAATACGATCGAAAGTCTTTTTGGTTTTAAAAAGCAGGTAGAATTGAATGATATCATGGCTATTTATGCCGGATGTCGTAAGAAGGATGATTATGAATCCTTAAAGCCATTATCCGATATGTGTAAGCAAGAGTTTCCCTCAACTATGCTTGGCTTCTACTTTGAGGGAGAGTACTATGAAGAGATCGGCGAAGCCAAGAAAGCCTTAAGAACTTTTGAAAAGGCATTCGGTATGGAAGAGATTGACTTTCTTACTAAGGAGATGGCCCTGGAAAAAATGGACGCACTTAAAGCAGACTTCGGTTTCTAACACCGCTCCCCTTATTACATAATTTAAGAACTGATTTTTCTGAGGGTCTATTTTGCTTTGATATTAGTGTGAACAACAATATCTTTAGCCTTGGTGAATTTATATCTATGGCTAAGGTAAAATCAGCGTATTTCTGTCAGAATTGCGGCACACAACACTCTCAATGGGTTGGGCAGTGCGTGGCTTGCAAAGGCTGGAACACCGTTGTGGAAGAAGTTTTGCAGAAAGAAGAGAAAGCGGCGTGGAAATCGCTCAAAGAACCCAGGTCTTCAAAGGCTGTTCCTCTGGCTATTACAGAGATCAAAACAGAAAAGGAATTCAGACTCAATTTACACGATAAGGAGCTAAACAGGGTCCTGGGTGGTGGTCTGGTTCCCGGATCCCTTGTGTTGGTAGGCGGCGAACCCGGTATAGGCAAAAGTACGCTAATGCTTCAAATTGCCCTGAATTTGCCTGTTAAGACACTTTATGTCTCTGGTGAGGAAAGCCAGAGACAGATTAAGATGCGCGCAAATCGTCTCGAGTCAGGCGGGGATCAATGTCTCGTCCTTACAGAAACCAGTACTCAGCGAATATTTGATCAAATCGCCTCCGTAGCTCCTAAGTTGCTAATAATCGATTCAATTCAGACTTTGCATTCCGATGTTATCGACTCTCCTGCCGGAAGCATTTCACAGGTTCGCCAATGTACTTCTGAACTGATCCGGTTTGCCAAAGAAACCAATACACCTGTTGTACTTATTGGGCATATTACCAAGGACGGAAATATCGCCGGCCCAAAGATTCTCGAGCACATGGTAGATACGGTACTGCAGTTTGAGGGCGATCACAACTATGTATTTCGCATTCTACGGGCATTGAAAAACAGGTTTGGTTCTACTTCGGAACTGGGTATTTATGAGATGCAGGGCGATGGATTGCGCGAGGTAGAGAACCCCTCAGAAATTCTTATCTCAAAAAACGACACCGACTTGAGTGGCACGGCAATTGCCGCTACAGTAGAGGGTGTACGGCCACTTATGATAGAAATTCAGGCACTGGTAAGTTCAGCGGTATACGGAACTCCACAACGGTCTACCACAGGCTATAATGCCAAGCGCCTTAATATGTTACTCGCAGTTTTGGAAAAACGGGCAGGTTTCAGGTTAGGAGCAAAAGATGTATTCTTAAACATTACAGGTGGGATCACTGTAGATGATCCTGCAATCGATCTCGCTGTATTGGTGGCAATCCTTTCAAGCAATTCTGACATTCCTGTAGACAAGGGAATTTGTTTTGCAGCTGAAGTAGGTCTGGCGGGCGAAATAAGAGCTGTTCAAAGGGTTGATCAACGCATTTTGGAGTCGGAAAAACTAGGATTTCATACGATTTTTATCGCCAGTAGCAATCAAATTTCAAATAAGAAACCACATATCAGGATCGAGAAGATTTCCCGAATTGAAGATATAATTGTAGCGCTTTTTACCTAGGCATTAATTCAGGGAGCCGGGTTTGGAATTTGGCTGTGAATATCATCGATTCCTTTTAATATCTCTTCATCCAATTCAAT
Organism: Flavobacteriaceae bacterium; assembly: GCA_051011235.1. Lineage (GTDB taxonomy): Bacteria > Bacteroidota > Bacteroidia > Flavobacteriales > Flavobacteriaceae > JAHEJJ01. The sequence continues at coordinate 1,045 of JBPCUI010000353.1, read as the reverse complement.
ATCAATACTCCTAATATTTTCCTTGAGCTGATCCATAGTGGTAGCACCAATAATATTACTGGTCAGGAACGGGCGGGAATTGACAAAGGAAAGTGCCATTTGGGAAAGCGATAATCCGTGTTCCTTGGCCAGGTCTGAGTATTCCTGAGTAGCCAAGCCAGCGGTTTTACCACTGTATCGCTTGTACCCGGGGAAAAGGGTCATCCTTGCATTTTCAGGTTTTCTGCCGTTGAGATATTTCCCGCTTAAGACTCCAAATCCAAGTGGAGAATAAGACAGTAAACCAATATTTTCCCGCATCGAAATTTCAGACAATCCTACTTCAAACAATCTGTTCAAGAGGCTGTAGGGATTTTGAATAGTGATCATCCTTGGCAGATCCGGATGTACCTTACTTTCTTCTAAAAATCGCATTGTACCCCAGGGAGTCTCATTGGAAAGGCCAATGTGCCGTATCTTTCCTTCTTTGATAAGGTCGCCCAGCGTCTCCAAAACCTGGTGTATGTTATCTTGCCAATGATCACTTATCGAGGGTTTGTAACCCCGCTTTCCAAAATAATTGGTTGTGCGTTCCGGCCAATGCAATTGATATAGGTCTAAATAGTCCGTTTGCAATCTTTTTAAACTTCCTTCGACAGCTTCAATGATCGAGTTTTTTCGAAAACCGGTGGTGCGTATATGCTTGCTAAATTCGGCTTTCCCTGCTATTTTACTTCCCAGAATAATTTTGTTCCTGTTGCCAGTTTTTTTTAACCAGTTTCCTATTATGATCTCTGTGTGTGCATAACGATCGGCATGCGCAGGTGTCGGATATAACTCGGCAGTATCTAAAAAATTTATTCCCTGATCGAGTGCGTAATCTAATTGTTGGTGACCTTCATCTTCGGTATTTTGTTTGCCCCAGGTCATCGTTCCCAAGCATATTTTACTTACCTCCAGCTCGGTATGCGGTAATTTGGTGTAGCGCATAGTTGATTATTCTAATTTAGACCGTGCAAAAGTAATAATTCCCTCCTCAAAAGTTAATAATAAAAGAGGGCTAATT
>JBPCUI010000352.1:0-3100 GCA_051011235.1 Flavobacteriaceae bacterium | reverse complement strand
ATATCAAGCAGGCCAATGACATCATGTGAAGGTTGTAGTAATTGCTCTGAAGTCTGCTGGTAAATTCTTTCAGCGGTCTCCGGCTTCAGATAATCGTCGATATCAAAATATCTTTTCAATTCAAGATGTGTCCAATGAAACAAAGGATTTCGAAGTGTCTGAGGTACCACACTGGCCCATTTGATAAATTTCTCCTTATCCGAGGCTTCCCCGGTTATATATTTCTCCCTGATTCCAGAAGATCGCATAGCCCGCCATTTATAGTGATCATCATCCAACCAGGCCCTGGTAATATTTTCAAAACAATGATTTTCAGCGATAAATTGAGGAGACAGGTGATTGTGATAATCGATTATCGGGAGAGGTTTGGCGTAGTCGTGGTATAGTTTTTCGGCATAAGCGTTTTGCAATAAGAAATTCTCATGAACAAAAACTGATTTTTCCCGGGTCTTTCCCATAAAATTATGCTGGTCTGTTTACCTTAAAGATACGCTTTTTAAGACTGTAAGAAAAATCGGTAAAATACCTGTCCTGGAAGATCCCGGCATTATGATCTACTCCCGAAACAATTAAATATCATCGGTGTCCAGGCCTTTTTTCCAGTCGATATTGAAATTAAAACCCAGGGTAACGGAGAAATTGTGATACCTCGCTTTCGATATCGTTTCGGGTTCTCCGCGGAGAAAGTTTCCCTGTGTAGCGTCTGTCATATCCACAAATTGACGATAGTTATCTTGGCGTCCATGCCCGTAATTGAATCCCAGGGTCAGATCGGCACGCGGTCCGGAATATTGAATGCCAGATGTAAAATGATAGATATCCCATGTGGTAGCGATTGGTGTAAAATCATCACTTGTATTCACGGCATCCTGGTCGAAGAAGGAATGATCCGTCCTAAAACTGCCGATGTAACTAAAACTCTCTTTGAGCTCATACCCCCAGGAAAGTCCTACATTAAAAATGCTCTTGTGAGCCATGACTGGGATGGCAAAGTTGGGATCCGAGGAAGGGGGAAACTGAAGATCCTGGCTATTGCTCTTAGATTTGATCATATTATAACGGCTGATCCTCGAAAACCATTCGGCACCGATCCCTAAGTTAAATTTACCGAAATCATAGTGTCCTCCAATATTTATAGAAAATGGTGTTTTATAGACGCCGGCATATGATTTCTTCGCATCCACAATGTTAATAATATTGATCAATTGATCCGGCCGAATAGATTGCTGCCCATTTTCAGCAAAATTATTCAGCAATCCCAGGTTGATGGCCGGCAGACTAATTGTGATTCCTAATTTCAGAGCGTCAAAATCGAAGTTTGCAGCTGGCTTTAGAATAAAACCCAAAGCCCGAAAGTCTAACCGCTCTTGTCTTACTTCCGAAGTGAGATCGTTAAATGTTTCTGGATTTCCTACCAGTTCGTCTTGAGGAAATGCAGTGGCGGTATATGATTTTATAAAATCTGTCGATCTGATGAATACGTTTGTCGCAATCCCGATCCCAACCTTTTCTGAAAGTTGGTAACCCAATGCCGCAACAATCCAATTTTCCCTCGTTCGATTATTGTAACGGAACTGTGCCTGAAATACATCGGCACGTTCAGGAGGGCTCAGGTAGTTCCCAAGTTGTTCGTAATCCATTTGTAAAGCATTGTTAAAATCGTATCGGGATAAGCCACCAAGGGAGTATACGATCCTGGGGTTTTTCTTCAGTCTCCTCAAATAGGCGAGCATCGAAGGTTGGATGTTGACTGTAAAAGAGTTGATGTCAATACCATCACCACCGGCATCTTCAATATCGATCGCGTCTATAGAGACCACATCGCCCTGACCTTCCAGGAATTGACCCTCAACAAATGCCAGTGCCCCGGGATTGTAAAAAGCAGCGGAGGTATTGCGTACCCCGGCAACTTCAATTCCGCCTTTGATAGTCGATAGAGCGCCAAAATTGTGAAACCAGTAATTTGCTTCCTGGGCAGTTGCACCGAATATTGCGCTGAATGAAAAAAAGAAAATTAACCAGAGCCGCATCATGACTTGTAAAGATAGTATTCAATTCGCAATAATATTCATTCAATTTTTTCTGGATTTGTCTTACCACCACAGCCTTAGTTGGTACATGAGCTCTTATGTTTTTTTTGGTATTAAGAAATATAAATCATAATTTATATGGCTTCCCCTCTTTTTAAAGTAAAAATTCAACCAAATGACTGATCCAACCCATACTCAGCGGAAAACAGAGCAGTTTCCATTTAGAAAAGTCGCCATTGCCTCCTTCCTCAAAGGTGCTCTAGCGCTTATTTTTGGCATTATTTTTCTCTTGCTAATTAAGCCCGATCTGGACAACGAAAACTTCTTAGGATTGGGTATTAAACTCATCGCAGCAATTTCATTTCTGACCATCGGTTTTCGAGCGATATGGAAAGGGTATTTAAAAGAATACAATTTTAGTCTTAAAGATATATTTGACAGGACCAGGGATATCAAAATAAATTTGCTCATGGCTCAAAGAGTTAGCAGTGAATACGATTTGGCACAGGAGTACGTAAAAATATTCGATTCAAAAAACCTGAGTTATACAAAGGAAGAAAAAGGCAAGGTCAATAACTGGCAGTTTGTTTTTTTTAAACTCGTTTCCAAAAAAGGATTTTCTGAAATATTTGATTATGTACCTTATCAGATTACCAATTTCATCAATAATCAGTCAAAACCGGTTTCTGTATTTGGATTCCTGATAGTGGGGCTTATTGCTCTGGCTTTTATTAGCTATTTGGATATTGTCCAATTCAATCTGTTCTGGATTAACCTGGGCATTCTATTGGGTTTGCTAGCGCTCTGGCAACCTTCCAAAATAGATTACTTAACCCTTCAGAAACCTAAAAATTCAATTGGCAGAAAGCTGCTGTTGTTTACGGCGCTCTATGTAGTCATTATGGTGTTCTACCAGCCAAGTGGTTCCTCAATGAACCTGGCCTTGTTATCCATGATCATGCTTCTGTTTGCCATCATCGCTTACACGGCCTGGCTTTCCTTTAAAATTGCAGAAGACGTATTCGTAGACCGGCAGCGAGTCCGGGTCGAGATATCGGATATCGATTTAA
>JBPCUI010000351.1:0-9498 GCA_051011235.1 Flavobacteriaceae bacterium | reverse complement strand
AGGTAATTGGCAGGGCGAACAAATCTTCGAAGCTGAATGGATTGATTATATTACAACTCCTACCAAAAATTCAGACGGAGCGTATGGTGCACACTTCTGGCTTAATGCAAATGGCGTATACCCCGATGCTCCACGGGATCTCTACTTAGCCAGGGGGTACCAGGGTCAATATGTTTTTATTATACCCTCCAGGGAACTTGTTATTGTCCGTACAGGACTTGCAGAAGGGCCATTTTTCGATGTAAATGCTTTTTTACGGGATATATTGGCTACAATTCCCTAAGTATACCAAGGGATTATACCCTCATAACAGTTTTTAATCACTTTACCACAAAAAAGGGCCTCCTCACAACATTAATTTTCTACAAGTGGAGGTTGATCGTATGTTTACAGTGTAATTAAAAATAAGGAGTTAATTTTTTCATTTTCATATAGTGTTCTCGTAAAAGGGTCCTGTCGTAAAGGCAGGGCTCTTTTTGGTTTAGGGAATTGATTGACATCAGCCCGAAACGCTAGGGGATCCATTTATTCTGACCAAAATCGGGTTTTCGCTTTTCGAGAAAGGCATTTCTTCCTTCTTTAGCTTCATCGGTCATATAAGCTAATCTTGTAGCTTCTCCTGCAAATACCTGTTGACCCACCATACCATCATCTGTTAGATTCATGGCAAATTTTAGCATTTTGATCGAAGTTGGTGATTTAACCAGGATCTCCTGTGCCCATTCAAAAGCCGTCTCTTCCAATTCTTCATGTGGTACCACAGCATTCACCATTCCCATCTCATAAGCCGCCTGTGCAGTATAACTTCTTCCCAGGAAGAAGATCTCTCTTGCTTTTTTCTGACCCACCATTTTGGCGAGGTAGGCAGAACCATAACCTCCGTCAAAACTCGTTACGTCCGCGTCTGTTTGTTTGAAGATTGCGTGTTCTTTGCTGGCCAGTGTCAAATCGCAGACTACATGGAGACTATGCCCCCCTCCTACCGCCCAACCAGGAACTACAGCTATAACCACTTTGGGCATAAACCGAATAAGGCGTTGCACATCTAGTATATTTAGCCTGTGATAGCCATCTTCCCCCACATATCCCTTGTGTCCCCGCGATTTCTGGTCGCCACCACTACAAAATGAATAAACCCCATCCTTTTTAGAAGGTCCTTCTGCTGATAACAATATCACACCAATGGAAGTATCTTCCTGGGCGTTGTAAAAAGCTCTGTATAATTCGCTGGTAGTTTTAGGTCTGAAAGCATTTCGCACTTCAGGTCTATTAAAAGCTATCCTCGCTACTCCCCCGCTTTTTTTGTAAGTAATGTCTTCGAATTCCTCTACGGTTTTCCACTTGGCTTTTTTCATTACATTAGATATTAATCGCAATAAAGATACACGTTATGACAAGACTGATCTATGTTGTATTTTTCTTTTAAAGTGATAGAACTGCTACTCATTTTTTCATTTCCGGAGCCCTGTAAGTCTGGTTCTTGAGTTCTATCCATTTCGAAAGGTGCCTGGTGCTGGCCATTGTATGATGAAGGAGCATACTTCCTACAGGATTTTTCAGCCTGTGCTCTTGCAGATGTTCGGTTTTATGATCCAGTTGATCTTTTAATTGTTCTAAAAATGAGTCCCTATTAAACTGAGCCCGAAGCAATTCCTGATCTGAACGTTGTTGTTCTAACCATCCGGATTTGTCTTTATATAGTTGAACAGCCCTAATTGCAAAACGCTGAGCGTCGGACAACTCACTATCGTTATCAGGGGCCACAGAATCCAAACCCTCGAGCCCTACTTCAGTAGCAATATTTGGAGTGCCACAAGTCATCGCCTGGAAAATTTTTCCCTTTAATCCGGCACCATATCGGAGAGGCACCAGGTTTATGCGAGCCTTCTTAAGTACTTGATTGATATCTTCTGTCCACCCGTGAACTTCAAAACCGATTTCCGGCTGGTGCAAGTTCTGAAGTGTTTCTGGCAAATATGCACCATAAACGTGCAGTGTGCTTTTTGGTAATTCCTTTTTTATTAAAGGCCAAAGCTCGGTGTTTAGCCAGTGAATGGCATCCCTATTGGGACTGTGTTTACCATTACCTATGAAAACAAAATCCACTCGCTCATCAAAACCGGGTAAGCCAGTATTTTGGCCGCTTCCAATTTTATTGTGAAGGAAGGGCAAATACATCAGGAGATGGCTTGGAATAAAGGCTTTTTCCACCAAAAAATCTATTTCGAAACGAGAAATAATAAGATTTAGGTCTGATCGGTAAATACTCGCCATTTCCCTTTTTGCCATATCGGATTGGAGCCATTGCGCAGTAGAGAACATCCTATTCTCCTTGTGATCTTGCTCGCGAACCGCCCGTAGAGAATGGAGGTCTTCAGTATTCAAGATTCTAAGACAGCCTGGCAATTGTTCAGCAACCCTCCAGCCGTATTGCTCTTCAGTCATAAAACGGTCGAACATAACAACATCGGGCTTATGCTCAACTAGTAACTTATCAAAATCAGAATCATTGAGTTTTATAGCTATCTCCTCAACATCCATCTTACCAAAATCATTGCTGTGTTCTGTTTTTAAGGCAGCAGATGCAAATATTATTTCATATCCCAATTCCTTAAATCCTTCTACCAATTGAAGCATTCTAACACCTGCTGCGGTAGCCAAAGGCTCAGGCCAGATATGGCCAATTACCAGTATTTTTTTCTGAATTATGGGCATCGGGCTACATTTTTGCCGCAAATTTCTGGGAAATACTAAGACGGAGTTTACGCTCGTAATCCTCTTCGAGCCATTCTTTGTAGTTTTTGGTGTTGTTCATAATACAGTATGAATACTGACGAACGCGATATGAAATCTCCTCCTTGAGTTGTTTGGCCAGAATTCTGGCATCGAAAACATCCTCGCTGTTTTCTACGCAGATCTGGGCGTGCTGCTCAATACTGCGTTCCAAAACGGTCTTTGACTTCAGCCCTTGGGCAAATACTCTTTTGTACTCTTCCTTAATATCGAAATCTATGTTTTGAGATTTTGTGAACTTAGCGCGGAGTTCTTCTGGCATCTGGTATACAAACTCTTTTTCAATTTCCTCGTCGTTCTTGATATTGGAGAGATAGAAATCCGGGAAATGGAAAATTTCCTGCCAGTCAATCGCCCCATCCCACATACCAAACCTGGCTGAGTTATTTCCGAGATCAACAACCGTAAATTCTTCTTTATCCGGCAATACCCGTGATCCTCTGCCAATCATTTGAAAATAAAGGGTAAGGGACCTGGTAGCCCTATTTAGGATGACGGTTTCTACACTGGGTTCGTCGAATCCGGTCGTTAAAATACTCACGGATGTTAAAATTGCATCCGATGTGTTTGCAAACCAATTGAGAATCTCTCGTCTCTCTGAGGCGGTATTCTTGTTATCGAGATGCCTGATAGGATAGCCCGCCTTCTTAAATGTTTCGTAAACGTATTTTGAAGTATTAATACCATTGTTGAAAATGAGGGTTTTTGTCCCTTTACCAAGTTCTTCGTAAGCACCCACCAGCTTACTCAACATATTTAGATTTCCATAGAGTTCGTCAGATGATTTAACCGTATAATCACCATTAATTCCCAGTTTGAGAGACCTCAGGCTAACATCGTAGCTGTACATATTGGCCTTGGCAAGAAATCTCTTCTGAATCAATGACTCAATAGACTCCCCCACTATCAGTTTCTGATAATTGTCTTTCATGGGGAGTTTAATGTTGGAACTCAACGGCGTTGCGGTAACGCCGAGTATGGTTGATTTTTCAAAATATTTGAATAGTTTCCTAAAAGAATTGTAATGCGCTTCATCTATGATCACCAAACCTACATCGTTCAGTTCAATCATATCTTCCTGAAGTCTGTTATTCAGGGTCTCCACCATGGCCACGAAACAAAGGAATTGGTCGTCATCCCGCAATTCCTTCACATCGCTGTTGATAACCAGGTTGTTCACCTTAAATCCACTAAGCATATTGGATGTCTGAACACTCAATTCTATCCGGTGCGTGAGTACGACCACCTTTTTACCGGTCTGCTTAATAAATCGTCGGGTAATTTCTGAAAATACGACAGTCTTCCCTCCCCCCGTTGGTAACTGATATAAAATATTCTTGTTGTCAACGTTGCTTTCGAGGTGCGAAAATATAGTGGTTAAATCCTGTAGCTGATAGTCGTAAAGGGTCTTTTCAATATGTTCCGTTCGCAAATCCAAAATAGATTTTTGATTGATTAAGTTGTTAAATCGGTAAAATTGGGACTTCTTTCAACCCCAATCTTGCAAAACTAGAGCATTTTTATCCTTAAATGAAATCAAAAAGTGGGATTTATGAAAAAGTTAATAACCGCGTTTTGTTGATACCTGATTTATAAGTGTTAATCCATTTTTATATCTGAAATAGTTTTCAATAAGTTGAGGTACTACTGCATCAACATCGGATACGCTGGCCACATGAGGGGTCATGAATATTTTGGGATGTTTCCAAAAGGGGTGGTCCAACGGTAAAGGTTCATCATGGAATACATCCAGGCAAGCACCGCTTAAGTGACCTTCATCTATCACATCAATCAGGTCCTCATCTACCAAATGACCACCTCTGGCCACGTTGATAACATAGGCCTGGGGTGGAAGTGCCTCGAATAGCTTTCGGTTTAAAATGCCTCTGGTTTGTTCTGTTAACGGTAAGAGGCATACCAGAATTTCTGATTTTGAAAGAAATTCATCTCTCTGACCTTCTCCGGCATAGGAAATTAAAGTATCTAATTTTTTTAATGAACCAGACCACCCTATTACATTGAACCCTAGCTTATTAAGCACATCTCCTAATTTGGTGCCCAACGCTCCGATTCCCATAATTCCAACGGTCATCTCTTCTATTCTTTTGTACTGCTCCGGTTCCCAGATTCCTTGTACCTGCTTGCTATTGTACTTATCTAAATTCTTTAATTTCGATAAAATTACCGCCAGCACAAATTCGGCCATATCATTGGCCAGCACCGGGTCTACAACACGGGTAATTAGCACCTGCTCACCAATATCTTTATCGGTTAAGAGAAAATCTACGCCTGCCCCGAAGGAAGCGATGTATTTCACCTTGGGATATTCTTTAAAAATTCCTTTGGGATGTTTCCAGACAATGGCTACTTCAATTTCATTCTTCGGATGAGCTTCCAGATAGCTGTAGAATTTCACGTTCGGGGCTTCGGTCTGCAGCGCCTTTTGCCAGGACTCGATCTTACCGTCTTGCCTGATTATTACAATACTCATTACTAATAAATTAAATGTGAATAATTCATTCAATAAGATCCAAAGCCCTGGAGAAACCTCCCAAATAGGGCCAATCCCTTTCCTGTGCGTTCCGATATACTATAAGAATTCGCTCTTTGTAAGTATGCAACAATCCGTGAAAAGAAATGTGGTGCAATGCCTCCTCAAAGGAGTTCAACATACTCTTATAAAAGGCTGTCTGAACTTTTCGGTCGGCTTCGAATGATTGAGCGATTTCCAAATTATAGAGCATAAGATCCGCTATTCTATCCGGATCTACACCTAAGGTGAGGAAGTGCTTGATATATTTTTGAGCAACGGACCTCCTGGCTTTTGGACGTTTTCTTTTTAGCGGGAAGTATTCATTAGAAATTTTCATCCGCGCTTCGCGGATCATCTGATCTTCTTTTGGGTTGAACACAAAATCGTAATATTTCTTCACACTGGAGAATCTTTCGTACAGGTCGAGCAGTTGTTCTTCCAGTGCAGGTTTCCGCAATTCTGCCAGGTATTTTTTAAGCGCTCTTTTACTCATCGTCCGAATATAATAAATATAGAATTCTTCGTCCAAACAATAGTTATGAGCCGCCTTGAAGAGGTATTCAAATTGTCATCAATCTGTGCATTCCGCAACCAAAATTGATTTTTATAAATAGTGTAAAAGAATAACTGATTCCCTTTGGATAAGAACGAATAATGACGTATGTTATGAGTTTTTAATGTATAAATTCAAACAACGGGAATGAGGCAATTAAAGATCATCAAGCAGGTAACCAACAGGGAGTCCAAATCATTGGATAAATACTTGCAGGATATCAGTAAAATAGAATTAATAACAGCCGATGAAGAGGTGGAATTGGCCAGACGCATCCGGACAGGTGATCAGGGTGCTCTTGAAAAACTGACCAATGCAAACCTGAGATTTGTAGTCTCCGTGGCCAAACAATATCAAAATCAGGGTCTAAAACTACCCGACCTGATCAATGAAGGAAATGTTGGATTGGTCAAGGCGGCAAAGCGATTCGATGAGACAAGGGGATTTAAGTTTATCTCTTATGCCGTATGGTGGATCAGGCAGTCTATTTTGCAGGCACTTGCAGAGCAATCGAGAGTGGTTAGATTGCCACTGAATAAGATCGGCTCTATCAACAAGATCAAAAAGACATTTTCTTATCTGGAGCAAACACACGAAAGACCACCCTCCGCAGAGGAGATTGCCAAAGAACTGGATATGACCATCACCGAGGTCAAACAATCCATAAAGAATTCCGGAAGGCATATATCAATGGACGCTCCCCTTAAAGAGGGAGAAGATTCGAACCTATACGATGTGATGAGGTCCGGAGAATCACCAAGGCCCGATATAGATCTCATGAGGCAATCCCTGTACACTGAAATCAACAGGGCCCTTGATACGCTATCGCCCAGGGAAGCAGATGTCATTAAACTTTATTACGGAATCGGTGATCAGCAGTCGATGACGCTGGCAGAGATTGGACAGACTTTCGACCTTACCAGGGAACGAGTGCGGCAAATTCGGGAAAAAGCAATAAGGAAACTGCGACATAACTCACGCAACAAGCTCCTGAAATCATATCTGGGCTAGGAAGTATTGGCAAATGAGATAGAAAATATCTTCTGTTAGGTTGTTCCAACTATTTAACGTTTTATGTTTAAACAGATAAACCCCGACGAAATCGTCAGGGTTTATCGAAACAATCTGAACACTAAAACAATTAAGAACAGCTTAATTTGCTGATATTGAAATCTTTTAAAATTTCGTTTAAATCTTCAATAAAATTCAGGTATGCTGCGTTGTCTTGATCTCGATTTGCCATGGTTGTAGGTATTTATAAAAAGAACAAGCCGATCGGACTATAAATAATCCAATTCGGCTAGTTCATTTAAACTTAAAATTTCATTCAAATCTCGGAGAAAATCTAAATATTCCTCCCCATAAGTATCGTATAACATGGTAAGATTGGTTTTAAGTTATTGAGATTTGGGAATCAATAATCTTACAGTAAACATATATATAACAGGCTGTTCGTACAATTAATTGTGGTGAAGCCCCTGATTTTTGTTGTCTACACTTTATTATTAGGAGGTAAAGCTGGTTTTTTAAGAACCTCATGTGGTATTGAAAGCCAGTTGGGATGGCCAAAAAGAAGCGCCCGGGTTCAAAAACCAATTCCTGATGTGTAAGTCCAAGTTGAGCTTTATAAAGATTGGATAGGTTCTTACTCGGAAATTGATACTCTAATATAAGCTGTTGGGAATCAATAAAATAGAGTGTTTCGGCCAGTAGTGTATTGTTTGCAGTGAACTGTTTCAATTCAGGGATAAAGCCACCATTGAACATAAGGCCCATATATTGCTCCTTGGTTTTTAGGTATTTCCTGGCTGTGAGCGATCCTGATACGCCCGTTGAACCTTCAGGATTAGGGGTGACATATGGCCTGATTGAAACGTAGTAATTACCTTTATAAAGACCAAAAGAACCAGTGAATATAGTGGTTTTAGTATCCAGAAAATCCATGTAACGGATTCCCAGGGAGGCCTCTTTTCCTTTAGGGAGATTCGAGAACAACTCTACTCCTAACCTGTGCGAGGGGAATATATCGGCCGCGGAGTATCCATAATTCAGATATCCGTAAAAAGTCTTTGATAGGACTGGATAAAAATCCAGCTCGTACTGTAATCCATGAGTGTCGAATCTATTGGCGTAGTTTATACGCGGAATTATCTTTCCTGCATCTGTTATTCTTGTGTATTCGACACCACTGTAAATCATAGGCTCGTAAACCACATCAAAAACATCAAATGCATTAAATATGGCCATCTGGTTAGCACGGGGTTTGGCTTCCTCATCTTTTTCCGCAGATGAATTGTCATCAACGGATTCTGCATCTTTGGTCTGGTTGAGTTCTTTGGTAAGTCTTTCTTTTAATGCCAGCAGCTCAGCGTCGTCCTGGAGATATAGGAGCGCTTTATTTGTTAGACCAAGCGCTATTTGCGGGTTTTTGGCATAAATTTCATTTTTTATCGCGGCGATCCAGGCTTCACTGTTCTGTCTCTCCACTGAGGTAATTCTGTTAAGATGCTTACGTGCTTCATTGTAATTTGCATCCCAGCTATAGGTTTTGGCAAGAAGGTTTCTAACATCAGTATAATCGGGATATCTGCTTAGAATTTGCTTCAATGTATCGCGCGCTATAATGTGCTGACCAGCAAAAGCCAGTTCCCGGGCAGCATAGTAAGACATATCAGGATCGCCCGAATAAGACACTTCCTGGCCATATCCAACCGAACAGGCAAAGCATTGAAACAATATTATAAATACTTTTCTTTTCATTCTAAAGTGCTAATAACCATTGTATTTTCCTCATCCATACGCTGTTTTTCTTCCAATTTTGAAGATTGGCGTGAACTTTTTATCACACTCCTTACAGCCCGGTCTAACTTGAGCTTCAATTCATCATTTTCAACCTTGTTTCGTTCCATTTGCCTTTGCAAGAGCAAGGCCCTTTCATTTTTATCTGACCAGAAATAAACATCAAGAAGCGCTGCATAAGCATCGTCATAAACCGGATATTTCAATATGGCGCCTTCAAGAATTTCCGTAGCAATCTCATATTGGCCCTGCCAGGCATGTATCCTGCCCATCAAAATCTCTGTATCCGCATGCCCGGGGACTCGGTTTAATATATAAGAACAAAGAAGCAAGGCTCTATCTCTGTCTCCTTCAAGTGCTAAGTCCCTCGCTGTTTTATAAGCATTGTCAAAATCAGCACCGTTGAAAACACTATTGATCCATATCATCTCCTGTTTACTGGGTTCTCGAGCCACTTGGGCAAATAAGGTGTTTTGCTGAGGGATGAGCTTATTTTGACGAACGACATATTTATTAACCGCTTTAAATCGCTTAAAATCCGACTCCACTTCTGATAAGGGAGCATTTTCTTCGGGGTCCACAAGCCTTAGATCATTTGTGATTTTCTGAATATTGCCCGACGATGAAAAATAAGATCCGGAAATAAAATCCTTGATATTATAAGCATGGCGGTAAAGTGGTATTTGTTTTCTGGAGTTTATGGGCGTGTGTTCGACAAGACCGCTGCCTATAAAACTTACCTCCGCAGGCATCTTCATTTGATACTTATTGTGAAATAGTCCGGTTAGAGATGGTGTAATATCTGCATGGGAAACCAAGC
>JBPCUI010000350.1:0-16911 GCA_051011235.1 Flavobacteriaceae bacterium | reverse complement strand
GGTCTGCGAGGGTGTGCGATAGCCCAATAGGATAGCCGGAATCTGGATATTTGGATCGCGAAATTCAGTCTTAATTTTCGTCGTTATAGGGTATTCAATATAAGATGTCCTGGTGATATCCGGACCTCTCTCAATTGGTCCGAAGTACGCTTCAATCAGTCTTTTTGTATTCTCAATTTCAATATCACCCGCCACTACTAAGACCGCATTGTTGGGCAGATAGAATTTTTCATTGAAAGCCTTAAAATCCTCTAAAGTGGCACCGGCCAAATGCTCCATCGAACCTATGGTCGTCCAGCGATAGGGATGGTTCTTAAATAGACTCCTGAACATTTGTTCCTGCCATCTGCCATAGGGAGCATTGTCTATCCGCATACGTCGTTCTTCCTGGACTACTTCACTCTGAATGTCCACACCTATTTGATTGATAACCGGATGCATCAAACGCTCGGATTCCAGCCAAAGGCCTACTTCCATTGCGTTGGACGGCACGGTAATGTAGTAGAGCGTTCTGTCCTGATTTGTTGTCGCATTATCACTTCCCCCATTGGAACTCACAATCTTGTCCCATTCTCCCCTGGCGATGTTTTCAGATCCTTCAAAGAGAAGGTGTTCAAAAAAGTGTGCAAAGCCAGTTTTTTCAGGGTCTTCATCTTTTGACCCTACGTGATAAGCCATAGATATATTGACCACAGGAGCAGTATTATCCTGATGTAGAATCACGTGCAAACCGTTATTCAGATCGTACTCCTCATAGGTCACTTTCTGAGATATGCCTTGATAGCCCGTACCCAGTAAACTGAAGATGGCCAGTACAAAAAAATTAGTCTTCATATACGTTGTATTATTCGATTTATTCCACCAATCGCGATGGACAATAGCAGTCCTACAAGATTATAAATTTTTTCCAAGGCCATGCAATATATAGGAGATTCTTTAACAAGATTTTATAGGATAATGGTTCAATATTCTTAACTTTAAAGTAGACTTCAATAAAATTCCGAGGAATGAAGCGTTTTGCCCTTCCCATACGATATGGAATTGCCACCAGCGGCAGTCTTATAGCCTATTTTCTAATACTGTCACTATTTGGATTACATACCAATGTATTTTACAGCCTGTTTAATGGAGTAATCACAGGGTTTGGAATATATGAAGCCATCAAGTATTTGAGGACGGCTCAAGGTGCTAATTTTAACTATACAGAGGGCTTCAAAACAGGTTTGGTTACCGGTTTTACTGCCACGGTTATATTCACTGCATTTTTTGCTCTTTACTCCACCGAAATCAACGATGAATTTTTACCTGCCCTGTCCACAATATGGTTTAAGAATTTTGCGAGTTTTGAGGCTATCGTTTTCTTTACAGTTGCTATTATGGGATTTGCCACAACTCTGGTGCTGACATTGTCATTTATGCAGCTCTTTAAAACCTCAAACAACCCCAAAAGCAGGTCTGTCTAAAAACCTAATTAATTCACTTGCAGTTTCACTTTTAAGCAGTATATTTGCACCCGCCTTGAACAGGGCTGCGGTTTCTAATGGCCGTAGAACTGAGGAAGGTTGAATAATATTAAAATTAAGCACACGCTATGTACGCAATTGTAGAGATAGCAGGGCAGCAATTTAAAGTTGCAAAAGACCAGAAAGTGTTTGTACACCGCTTGCAGGAGGATGAGGGTAAGAAAGTTACCTTTCACGATGTTCTCTTGCTTGAGGATGGCAAAAATATCACTGTCGGCGCCCCGGCTATAGACGGAGCTTCAGTAGAAGCCAAGGTCGTTAAACATTTGAAAGGCGATAAAGTAATCGTCTTTAAAAAGAAAAGACGCAAAGGTTACAGGAAAAAGAACGGTCATCGCCAGTATCTGACAGAATTGGTTATTGAAGGGATCGTGGGAAAAGGAGCTAAAAAGCCGGCTACATCTAAATCCAAAGCGGCACCCAAAGCGGCAGAACCCAAGGCAGCAGCAGTAAAGAAAGCCGCTCCCAAGAAAGAGGCTACGACTGCTAAAAAAGCTGCGCCTAAAAAGGCTGCTCCTAAGAAAGAAGCAGCTAAACCAACTGTAGATTTGGCTTCGAAAACTGTAGTCGAACTAAAAGAGATGGCAAAAGCCAAGGGTATTACAGGTATTTCATCTATGAAAAAGGCCGATTTAATAAAAGCCCTGAGTAAATAAATTAATTTTTAAAACAGTACATCATGGCACATAAGAAAGGTGTAGGTAGTTCTAAAAACGGAAGAGAATCCGAATCGAAACGACTTGGAGTTAAGATATTTGGCGGTCAGGCTGCCATTGCAGGAAATATAATTGTGCGACAAAGAGGCACAAAACACAATCCCGGTGAAAATGTTTATGCAGGGAAAGATCACAGCTTACACGCAAAAGTGGATGGTATTGTGAGGTTTGAAAAGAAAGTGGGTGGGAAATCCTATGTTTCCATTGAACCATTTACCGCATAACTCAGAAAATTGAATTCAGAACCCCGGTAACTCACCGGGGTTTTTTGTTTCTATCGGTTACCCAGTGGATTCCTGGGTCTGAAATCTAACTACAATTAAGTTTTAAAGTAAGATGGTGGCCACTTCAGGCCAACTATTTACTCTTTCGAATCCATTGGAATGCACATTGTGAGGCGATGTAAATAAAATGGACCTTCCTTTGAATTTTTGAAGATTATAACTTCGGTCATCTATTAGAATATCTCCACTTAATATATGTTTATCGCCGCACAAGATCCTGTTCTGCCATTCAATAAAAGGAAAATGTTCATCCAGCCAGTCCGACTTCTCTTTTAGAGAATTAGGGTACTGCATGGCGGCAGAAGCAATAAATACTTCATACTTTCTCACAAGTTTTTCAAGTACTTGCTGGCTGTGCTGAATGGGTTTCAGCGCCCTGAAGAACCCAACCCTTGTGGCGTGCTTCCATACGCTTTCCTGCCTTTCTGCGGGAACACATTGCCATACATCTTTTCCAAAACAGTCAGACAAGGTTAATTGTTCACCGTAGTCCTTGTTGTAATGTTCCACATGGGCCAAAAAGGTGTCTGCGATTACTTCATCCATATCGACAAAAAGTGTCATATTCATTTCTTTAATGCGAAGTACGATAAAATGAAGAGTATTTAAAAGTGCCGAAAGAAAGTTTACTCTTAAATAACAATGCTGTGCTACTGGAATTCTGATTTCAGGGGGGCTGATCTTTAAAAATACCCCCTGATTAAGATGCAGGGGGTACTATTATTTATCCGAATTAATACCTGTAATAATCCGGTTTAAAAGGACCTTTTACCTTAACACCGATATACTTGGCCTGATCCTGATCTAATTCTGTAAGCTCTGCACCAAGGCGACTTAAATGCAACATGGCCACTTTTTCATCCAGATGCTTGGGAAGCATATATACTTTATTCTCGTATTGGTCACTGTTATTCCAGAGCTCCATTTGTGCAAGCGTCTGATTTGTAAATGAATTACTCATTACAAAACTGGGATGACCAGTTGCGCAACCTAAATTTACAAGCCGGCCTTCTGCGAGAATTATAATGTCTTTTCCTTCAACGGTGTATTTATCTACCTGAGGCTTTATTTCATCCTTGGTATGGCCGTAATTGTCATTGAGCCAGGCAATATCTATTTCATTGTCGAAATGCCCAATATTACAGACAATGGCCTTATCACGCATCGCTTTAAAATGAATGTCTTTTATAATATCCTTATTACCGGTCGCGGTTATGATCACATCTGCCTTCTGAACCACGGTTTCCAGCCTTTTTACCTCATATCCATCCATACAGGCCTGTAGTGCACAGATAGGATCTATTTCTGTAACCGTAACGATGGCTCCTGCCCCTCTAAAAGATGCAGCTGTGCCTTTCCCGACATCTCCATAACCGGCAACCACTACGCGTTTACCCGCGAGCATAGTGTCTGTCGCCCTCCTGATAGCATCCACCGCACTTTCCCGGCACCCGTATTTATTATCGAACTTGGATTTAGTAACCGAATCATTTACATTGATGGCAGGCATAGGAAGCACCCCATTCTTAAACCTTTCGTATAAGCGGTGCACTCCGGTAGTGGTCTCTTCCGAAAGACCTCTGATACCCGAGGTGAGTTCCGGATAATGATCCAGTACCATATTGGTGAGATCACCGCCATCATCCAGGATCATATTTAATGGCTCTCGCTTTTCACCAAAGAACAATGTTTGCTCAATACACCAATCAAATTCCTCCTCAGTCATGCCTTTCCAGGCATATACAGGGATCCCAACCGCGGCAATAGCTGCTGCTGCATGGTCTTGAGTAGAGAAAATGTTGCACGAACTCCAGGTCACTTCGGCACCTAATTCAATAAGTGTTTCTATAAGGACCGCAGTCTGGATGGTCATGTGAAGGCACCCTGCTATTCGCGCGCCCTTCAATGGTTGCTGGTCTTTATACTCTTCGCGTAGCGACATAAGTCCGGGCATTTCAGCCTCGGCAAGTTCAATTTCTTTTCTTCCCCAGTCGGCCTGGGCTATGTCCTTTACTTTAAAGGGTACATATGGTACAGTTTTGGTACGCATTTCTTTTTTATTTTTACATTCGCAAGCTTATAAACCACTAAAACTAGCGTGGTGCAAAGGTAAAGATAACCTAAATAATCCCATGCCTCTTTATAAAACTATTCACATTTCTGCCGATGTTGTTCTACACATCTGGAATATCACAGAATCTGAAGAAGAATTACAGAAAAATGTGATGCTGACCGATCTGTGTGACAAACGGGTGAAAGGCATGAAATCGGAGCTCCATCGCAAAGGGTTTTTAAGTATCCGGCATTTAATGCATCTCGAAGGCTACAAGGACCGGGATCTCTATTACGATGATTTGGGTAAGCCCCATTTACACGACGGGAATCATATATCTATCAGCCATTCATTTGAATTCACCGGGATCATAATTAGCCGGAAACAGCGGGTAGGTATTGACATTGAAAAGCAGAGAGAGAAAATCATCAAAATAGCACACAAGTTTACTACTTTACCAATTCAGGACGGGAAATGGGAGCGCGAGGTTCTGGTTAGAAAGCTAACCAAGCTTTGGGGTGCCAAAGAATCACTTTACAAGATCAGTGCAATTCAGGGCCTGAGTTTTCTTCAAAATATATTTATTGAAACTGAGTTCGATCATAAAAAATGGTTTGCGGGAGAGATCAATGTAGATGAAGTCTACTCAGAATTTAAAATATCCCATCTGGAATTTGAGGGATTTACTTGTGTATATGCCCTAAAAGAATAATCAGCTATGGAAATTTCAGTCGATTTAACACTCACTCCTCTTCAGGATTCGCATGAAGAAAAAATTGTGGAGTTCATTAAAAGTCTCAGGTCCTCGGGACTAACCGTTATAGAAAACCCTCTAAGCACCCAGGTTTACGGTGAATATGACAAGGTTATGAGAATCCTTCAAGAGGCGATAAAGAACGCCTTTAATGAAATGGATAACGGCTTGCTGTATATGAAAGTGGTCAAATCAAACCGAAGCGATTATGAGCCTCATTTTTGACTGGTTATTTGGCCAGTATTCAGAGACTCCAACCTTTCTTATCGCGCTGGAGATGATTGCCGTTGTCTTTGGCTTTTTAAGCGTCTGGTATGCTAAAAGGGAGAATATTTTAGTTTTTCCCACAGGCATAATCTCAACAGGGATATTCGTTTATATACTTTGGGTTTTTGGATTGCTAGGTGATATGCTTATAAATGCCTATTACTTTTCAATGAGTATTTACGGATGGTATATTTGGACCAGGAAGGTCGATGCCACTCATTTTATTCCAATTACCAGAACTACTCCTAAGGAAAAAACTCTGTCTGTTTTACTATTTGTTGCAGCATTGGTCTTTGTAATTGGCGTATATCTGTGGTTTGATAAATTCAATACCTGGACCGCTTACGTAGATACGCTCACTACCGCTATATTTTTTGTAGGAATGTGGCTAATGGCCAAGAAGAAGCTGGAAAACTGGACATTTTGGATTGTGGGCGATATTATTTCGGTACCGCTTTATTTGTTCAAAGGCCTTATTTTTACATCTCTTCAATATTTTCTGTTTACAATAATTGCAATCTTAGGTTACCTGGCATGGAAGAAAAATTTAAACAAGAGCCCTCAGACCTTATTAAAGTAGTTATTTACGGGCCGGAATCCAGTGGAAAAACTACAATAGCCCGTCAATTGGCAGCTCACTACGATACGGAATGGGTTCCGGAATACGCAAGGGAATATCTTCAGGCAAAGTGGGATAAAGAACAGAAAACCTGCGAGCCGGAAGACCTGCTGCCTATAGCTGAAGGTCAAATGCGTCTGGAAAATGAGTTATCCAGAAATGCCAACCGAATCCTGATATGCGACACAGATCTTTTAGAGACCAAGGTGTATTCTGAAGCCTATTATGTAGGAACTTGTGACCCCTTGCTAGAAAAGTACGCCCTTGAAAATACCTACGAGATGTATTTACTGACAGACATTGATATCCCGTGGGAAAAAGACGATCTTCGTGATAAACCCAACGAACGAGAACATATGTTTAATTATTTCAAAGCAGCACTGGAAAAATATAAAAGAGAATTTGTAATATTAAGCGGTGACAAACCAACACGTTTTAAAACGGCTGTTTTTCATCTGGATAAGCTGCTGAACACATGATAGAATTTACCAATAAAGATCACCAACAACTCATGTCGAAGGGGATCAACAAGAAAAGAATACTGGATCAGATCCAGGTATTCGAGGAAGGTATTCCCTTCATTAAACTAGAACGACCGGCCATTGCAGGCGATGGGATCCTTAAATTTAATACGACCGATAAAAAGAAATTGGTTAAGCGGTTCGATAAAGCCCGGGATCGTTTCAAACTACTAAAATTTGTTCCGGCTTCGGGAGCTGCTTCCAGGATGTTTAAAATGTTGTTCGAGTTCGCTGAGTCATATGATCCCGACAAAGAAGATATCGACGCCTACATTTCAAGAAGCGGAAATAAAGAGATAGAGCGCTTTAGGCTCGAACTTGAATCTTTTCCTTTTTTCAAGATGGTTCATGACAGAATTGAGGGGAATTATACAAATAAAGGCGCTGAACTTCTGGCATTTGTTCGTGAGATGCTCGAAGAAGATAAACTCCATTTCGATTTTTACCCTAAAGGATTACTGCCTTTTCACAGCTATTCGGGTCAGGTTGTTACGGCATTTGAGGAACACCTGAAGGAAGGAGCATTGTACGCGAGTTCAGAAAACAGAGCACGGCTGCACTTCACGGTTTCGGAGCAACACGAAACTATGTTTCACGATATATACCAGGCCATTAAAGGACCACTCACAAAAAATACCAGTGTAGATTACATTGTAAATTTTTCACAGCAAAAGCCAGCTACAGATACGTTGGCGGTGAACCTGGAGAATTTACCGTTCAGAGAGGGCGATGGTTCCATGCTATTCAGGCCTGGTGGTCACGGAGCCCTGATCGAAAATCTGAACGATCAGGATACAGACATCATATTTATAAAGAACATTGACAATGTGGTGGTAGACGACTACGCAGAGGAGGTTGCATTTAATAAAGAAGTATTGGCAGGGCTGCTCATAGACCTACAGGATATTGCCTTTGGTTATGCCGATCTACTCAATAAAAAAGATCTTGTAGTTGAGCAACTTGCAGAGGTTAAAGAATTCCTGGAACAGCAACTCAATGTAAGGTTTGCAGACAATTATGGGTCTTTTAGTATTGCCGAACAGATCGAAATACTAAAAGATAAAATAGACCGGCCAATAAGGGTGTGCGGCATGGTTAAGAACGAGGGTGAACCAGGTGGCGGGCCCTTTTGGGTTGTTGACCCCCATGGGCACAGATCACTGCAAATTATAGAATCGGCACAGGTCGACAAAGATGATCCGGAACAGTTGGCAATATTTGAAAATTCAACACATTTCAATCCTGTTGATATTGTATGTGGTGTAAAGAACTACAGGGGTGAAAAGTTTAATCTTTTGAATTTCGTGGATACCAAACAGGGGTTTATTTCACAAAAGACCAAAGACGGTATGGCGCTCAAGGCACTCGAACTGCCAGGCCTGTGGAACGGAGCCATGGCGTATTGGAATACCATTTTTGTTGAAGTTCCCCTGGTTACCTTTAACCCGGTTAAGACAGTGAACGATCTTTTAAAATCTCAACATCAGGCAACTCATTGATTGTCACCCTTTTATTTTCCATGTAAATACAATATTCCTATAATTTTTTGAAGAGTTTCTACACGGGTTATGAATTTAGAATATCCTGTATTACTTTTGCGCTATCTCAAAGGGGTGCTTTATTAAGATCCGCTGAATTTAGGGGCGAATTTAACAGGGCTGAGATTAAACCCATTGAACCTGGGCAGGTAATGCTGCTGAGGGATGGCTCGGCGAGAAAGGTCTTCCAGATCTATAAGGCGACGAACGAGATGAAGCTTCGGTAAAACTATTAACAATTCTTCCCGGCAACATCTTTTCTATGGGTAGCGAATCAATACTCGCTCACTGTATTTAGGAATCAGAGAATAATAGCCCCTTTTATTCGTAGAGATATTACGAATGAAAAAATCGTTTACAACAGCACTTTTGTTCTTCGGAATCATTCTGGGCAATGCACAGGAGACTAATCAGGATAGCCTGGTTGGCAAGAAAATAATATTGGACGAAGTTCTGGTATCTGCCCTCAGGGTAACCAAGGAATCACCCGTTACACATAGCAATCTTAGCAAGGAAGATATAAAGCCCAGGAATCTGGGACAGGATATACCGATATTAATGAATTTTTTGCCTGCAGTAGTCACAACCTCCGACGCGGGAGCCGGAATTGGTTATACCGGGATTCGCGTACGTGGAAGTGATGCTTCACGTGTGAATGTTACCATAAATGGGATCCCGTATAACGACTCGGAATCCCAGGGCACTTTTTGGGTGAATATGCCCGATTTTGCCTCTTCAACGGAGAACTTGCAGTTGCAGCGGGGTGTAGGAACCTCAACCAACGGGGCTGGTGCTTTTGGGGCAAGCCTGAACTTGCTTACAGACGGGGTTTCTACCGATCCCTACGGACAGGTCTCTTCCTCCTTCGGAAGTTATAATACGTTCAGGGCAAATGTTAAGTTCAGTACTGGTCTTTTGAGTGAGAAATTTGAGCTGGCAGGGCGTCTATCCAGAATCATATCCGATGGCTATATCGATCGCGCCTCTACTGAATTGGAGTCGTATTTTCTACAAGCCGCCTATGTGACAGACAAAACGCTTGTTAAAGCGCTGCTCTTCGGTGGGCATGAAATTACCTATCAATCTTGGTTTGGAATTGATGCCGAAACCCTGGAACGCGATAGGACATTTAATCCGGCAGGTCTCTACACAGATGAGAATGGAGAAGTACAATTCTATGACAACGAGGTAGACAATTACAAACAAGATCATTTTCAGTTGCACTGGAGCCAGGAATTATCCGATAGATGGAAAACGAACCTAGCATTTCACTACACCTACGGGAGAGGGTTTTTTGAACAATTCAGAGAGGATGACGATTTTGACACCTATGGTTTTGAGCCACTGGAAGTTAATGGTGAAACGCTTACTACTACAGATCTGATCCGGCGAAGATGGCTCGACAATGATTTCTACGGAGCCGTTTTCTCTACACAATACGCAACAGAAAAGTGGAATATGATCCTTGGTGGTGGCTGGAACAATTACCTCGGAGATCATTTCGGGGAGGTGATCTGGGCCAGGTTTGCTTCCAACAGTGAGATTCGCGACCGATACTATGATGATGATTCTCAAAAAACGGATTTTAACATTTATGCTAAAGCCAGTTATGTATTGAAACGGAAATGGAGATTTTTTGGTGATCTTCAGTTTAGAACAGTTGGATATACAGCTAACGGGGCAGAAACTGGTCTTGTAGACGACACCTTTAATTTCTTTAACCCCAAGGCGGGGATCACTTATAGCCTCAGTGACAGGAACAACTTCTACTTTTCCTATGCCAGGGCCCAGCGAGAACCCAATAGAAATGATTATGAGAACGGGAGCCCAAGGCCTGAAAAATTAGATGACCTTGAATTAGGCTGGCGTTATAATTCACCCAAAACCAGCATAAATGCTAATCTGTATTACATGAAGTACAAAGATCAACTGGTACTTACCGGTGAACTGAATGATGTTGGCGCACCTCTAAGGGCTAATGTGGGGGATAGTTACAGATTGGGCGTTGAATTGGATGGTCGATTTGCATTTGGTCAAAAATTTATTTGGCAACCCAACCTGGCTTTGAGCATGAACAGGAATGTAGACTTCCTCTTTCAGCGCGACGGTGTGTTGCAAAATCTTGGAAATACTAACATCGCCTATTCCCCGGGAATTATTGCCGGGAATATTCTGACATTTCTCCCGTATACCAACTTGCAAGTTTCTCTGCTGACAAAATACGTAAGTGAGCAGTATATGGGCAATATTGATTCGGAGAACTCGAAACTGGACGCCTACTCCCAGACCGATTTGAGTGTACAATATGAAATAAAAACAAGTGGATTCCTGAAAAGTGTAACCCTTACAGGTCTGGTGAATAACCTATTTGATTCCGAATACGAGTCGAACGGCTACTTTTTTACATTTGACGATGATTTTTCCGATCCGGGAACCATAACCACGATCGAAGGAGCGGGTTACTATCCTCAGGCCGGGATTAATTTCCTTTTGGGGGCAACTTTTGTATTTTAGCCTTTCTACTAACCGTTCTTATGGAAAAGCACTGTCAATATTCCGATAGTCAATTAATGCTGGCCATGGAAAATGCAGCACTCGACCCCGGTGTTTTTACTCATGAAGCACACTTAAGGTGGGGATGGTTGCTTCTTGAAGCCTGCGGATTGGAAGTGGCGGTTGAACGGGCGTGTTCTCAATTAAAGCAATATACCGCTCAATTAGGAGTAGAAGATAAATACAATGAGACGATTACTATTGCGGCCATCCGGGCAATTCAACATTTCCGGTTAAAAAATAAGAATGAATCATTTTATGAATTCATCGACAGGGCTGCACGGCTTAAAACTTCGTTCAAAGAATTGATGAGTGCTCACTACAGCGAGGATATTTTTAGGTCAAAGAAGGCCAAACAAAAATATTTGAAACCAGATCTACTCCCTTTTGCCTAATTGGATATTATAACGGAGTTCCCATTCTTAACAGCGCGGTACTCCAACATATCATAATACCTCTCACCGTCGTCAGGGCGGTTCATCTGCTGTCCGGTTAGTAAGTTGTATTCGAAATCTTCACAGGAACAGCTTGCTACCTGACCATTGGATTCCATGGTAGAACAGGAATTAGGGGCATGATTCGGGCAACTCGCCTCAAATGCCCTGAACAGGTCGAAACCGGTATTAACAATAAAGACACCGCGAAGGCCGATACCCTGGCTTTCCACGAGTACAGCATTGCCAATATTGGTCAAAGGGCTGTAGAGTGGCAAATTGAGATTGGCATCAAAATTGAAGTTCACTTCTGGTAAAAAAGGGTTGCGACTGCCCTCGTCATTAGAGCAGGAGAAAAGAATCAGGGCTAGCAACAAAGGATGTAATAGTCTTAAGAATCTCATGATATTGAGGGAATTCTCGACAAATTTGAGCAAAAAAAATGTATATTTGCGTTAAATCCTCTTTAAAAAAGGGGATTTTGCTATTAGTACCACTCCAACAGAACGCTTTACATATCTAATTCATTTAGAATAAATACGTAACCACGGACCGAGCGTTTTGCAGGATAAAACACCCAAATCTAAGTGGATTAGAAATTCGGGGATCGCACTGAGCGACTCCCAAAAGAATTTAGTTATGAGTGATGTATCGTATTATACTGCCGAGGGTCTACAGAATCTTAAAGATGAACTGAATCAGCTCAGGGATGTTGAACGTCCAAAGGCATCGCAGGCAATTGCCGATGCCCGTGACAAAGGAGATTTGTCTGAGAATGCGGAATATGATGCCGCTAAGGAGGCCCAGGGTCTGTTGGAGATGAAGATATCCAAGATGGAGGAAGTATTGGCCAATGCCCGTCTCATTGATGAATCACAGCTGGATACATCTAAGGTCCTTGTATTGTCGACCGTTAAGCTTAAAAATAAACAGAATGGGATGGAAATGACCTATACCCTGGTATCGGAAAATGAAGCAGATCTAAAATCTGGCAAGATTTCCGTCACTTCACCTATCGGAAAGGGATTACTGGGTAAGGAAGTTGGCGATGTTGCGGTAATAGAAGTACCCAACGGCACTTTGAAATTCGATATTCTCAAAATTACCAGAGACTGATCAGAGATATGTCGAGCATTTTCACCAAAATAATCCAAGGAGAAATACCTTGCTATAAGATCGCAGAAGACGACCGTTTTTTTGCTTTTTTAGATATCAATCCGAATTCAAAAGGACACACATTATGTGTTCCCAAAAAGGAAGTGGACAAGATCTTTGACCTTGACCATGACACCTATATGGGACTTATGGATTTTTCAAGAACAATAGCAAAGGCAATTGAGGCTGCGGTGCCTTGCAAAAGGGTTGGGTTAACGGTGATAGGTCTGGAAGTACCCCATGTACATGTGCACCTTATTCCTCTGCACACCATGGCAAATGCCACATTCCAATCCAGTGAATCACTTTCAGCAGAAGAATTTGAGACGATTGCAGCAAAGATCCGCTCTAAAATTGAATAGTCCCTTCGCTGTAAAGGTAATAGACCAGGCCGGCAATCGCTATTAATCCAATTATAATGCCGTAAAATAATGCGGTAAACCTGATACTTGATTTTTGCGGTTCTACTGTTTTTTGGTAATATTCAAAAATACGTTCTATATCATTTGTCCACTTAACAGGATAGATGATTGACTGGCATTTATTACACATGATCTGATGCTCTACATCTGAAGTTGTTCTGTGATGGAGTTTGCTGTACAGATGTTTTTGATAAAACCTCAAGGTCATATCCTGATTGAAACACTCCGGGCAGTTATTACTAATAACCGCTTCTTTAATAATTTCTAGTTTTTCTTTGGCCATAGCTAATTATTAACCCTTAATGAAATCTGCATAATAGTACCTTCCTTACTGGACGACAGGACTTTGATTTTGCCTTTGTGATACTCTTCAACAATACGTTTTACAAGTGACAGGCCAAGACCCCATCCTCTTTTTTTAGAAGTAAAACCGGGATTGAATATGGTGTTGAAATCACCTTTGGGAATGCCTTGTCCGGTATCAGAGACCAGAACATTCACAAATCTACCAACCGGGATGATTTCAATTGAAATATTTCCTTTTCCCTTCATGGCGTCAATACCGTTTTTTACCAGGTTCTCAATGGTCCAGTTATAGAGAGACCGGTTTAACATTACAGGTAGTTGGCCCGCCTTAGATTGAAAGGAGAAACGGATGAGCTTCGAACTTCTCAGTTTTAAATAGTCATATGCATTTTTTGTTTCCTGAACGATATCCAGGGGTTCGAGAATGGGAAGGGACCCAATTTTCGAAAAACGATCAGTTATAGTCTGAAGTCTGTCGATGTCTTTTTTAATTTCCCTGGTAATATCCGAGCTAATTTGTTCTGCTTTTAAAAGTTCATTCCAGCCCAGCAAGGATGTTAGCGGTGTTCCTATCTGATGGGCTGTCTCTTTGGTCATACCTGCCCAAAGCTTATTTTGCTCTGAGGCTTTGTTTGTTTTAAAAAAGAAAAAAATAACAGCTCCAAAAAGGAAAATGATCAATAACAGAGCTATAGGATAATACTTTAGCTTATTTAACACTTCTGAATTGCCGTAATAAAGAGTGGCCAGATATTCACCTCTGTCTTCCATAACAATTGGCTGATTTTCACCATTGAATTGCTTCATTTTTTTGTTTAGATAGAGGGTGTCATTCGCAAGTTCATCAGGAATGTTATTCGTCCGTATTGAACCATCGCGGTTAACCAGGATCATCGGGGTTGATGTATTATTCTGAAAAACCTTTAATGGTAAATTACCGGGATCTGCATCTGCAGGTAGCGATAGAAATTCGGTCTGAGCCGTAGCCCAAATCTCCATTTTATACCGTTCTTCCTCCTTGAATTTCCTGAAAAAACTATTGGTATTCCAAAGGATCAGGCTGACGATAACAAAAGATGCTATCAGCAAAACAATATTAGAAGTTTTCTTCTTTGGATTAAAATTCATCCGGTTTTTGCTTGATGTTAAAGATAACTCAAATTGATGTATAATGTTGCATCAACCAGCTTTTGGAATGCAGTAAATGGCCTTCATTTTACCTACCTTTACAACCCGATGGATAATATCATTTCAATTAGTCCCAGCGAGATTCCAACAGCCAGATTACACAGCTATTTGCTGGGATCCGTAGGCCCGAGGCCAATCGCATTTGCAAGTACAATGGATCGCGAAGGCAGGCCTAATCTCTCTCCATTCAGTTTTTTTAATGTCTTTAGTGCCAATCCTCCGATAATGATATTTTCACCTGCCAGAAGAGTGCGAAACAATACCATAAAGCACACTTTGGAAAATGTTCTCGATACCGGTGAAGTGGTTATCAATATTGTGGACTTCAAGATGGTGCAGCAGATGTCCCTGTCCAGTTCCGAATATAAAAAGGGAGAGAATGAGTTTATTAAATCCGGACTGACCATGCTCAAATCCGATTTGGTAAAACCTTATAGGGTGGCAGAGGCTCCCGTACAATTTGAATGTAAGGTAATAAAGGTCGAAGCTCTTGGCGAAGAAGGAGGAGCTGGAAATCTGATTTTCTCCGAAGTTATAAAAATTCATATAGACCAAAATATTCTCGACACGGATGGAAATATCGATCAGCATAAAATAGACCAGGTTGCCCGGATGGGAGCGAACTGGTATACCAGGGCAAATTCGGGAATGTTCGAAGTTCCCAAACCCCTTTCAATATTGGGAATAGGAGTAGATCAGATTCCTGATTCGATCCGATTTAGCAAAGTTCTTAGCGGAAACGATTTGGGATTGCTCGGCAACATAGAAGAAATACCTTCGGTTGAAGCGGTTAGAGCATTCATGGATGAAAATATAGAGGTCCGCTCCGTCTTAAGCTCCAACGACCTGGATTTAATACATAAAAGTGCCCAAAAATACCTGGCGGAAAAAGATATCGAATCTGCCTGGAAAGTATTACTTGCCGCCGATACTATTTGAATGAAGAGAATACAACTATTCGAGTTTGAAGATTTCCAGTGGTTTCCGAAGCCTATTAGAAGGTCTATGACCAACCTCATTGCGGTTCTTCACAGGATGGTAGGCACAAAAGAGGTAATAGCCGGCCTGCTGTCTACTGTAATAAGTGATATGAAAATTGACAAAATTGTAGACCTTGGTTCAGGCTCCGGAGGGATTATGCCAGAAGTTTTGGAAAGCCTGGAATCCGATTACAATCTAAAAGATATCGAGCTAACATTGACAGATCTTTACCCCAATAAAGATCTCGTTGAAGAATGGAGCCGTGTAAAATCGCAAAAGATATATTATCACCCTTCCGCTGTGGATGCAACGGACTTAAAGGGAGCTCCACAAGGAATAAAAACCATGATAAACAGTTTTCATCATATGAATCCTGAAAAGGCCAGAGCCATATTGGAATCAGCTCAAAAAAGGCGTGATCCCCTCTTTGTTTATGAAATGGGCGAAAACAATATTCCTCTGCTACTATGGTGGATACTTCTGCCATTATCATTGGTGGTACTTATGATTATGGTACTTTTTATGACCCCTTGGGCCAGACCATTGAGTTGGCAACAACTTGTCTTTACCTATCTCATACCGGTGATTCCCCTGTGTTACGCCTGGGACGGTCAGGCCTCCTTACCTCGTATGTATACAATGAAAGATATGGATATGTTGCTCGAAGGTTTACATACGGAAGATTATCAATGGAAAAAGGGCAGGGCTACTAAAAAAAATAAAAAGAAACTGGGAACCTATCTCATTGGATTGCCAGTTAATAATTGAGTATATTAACCATCTTAAAATTTGACGAAATGGAAATTCAGGGTACGATAAAAATGATAGATGAAACCAAGACCTATGGCAACAATGGTTTTAGGAAAAGGGAATTGGTACTGACGACAGAGGAACAATATCCCCAGCACCTGATGGTGGAGTTTGTTCAGGACAAAACAGATCTTCTCAATAATTTTAGTGTAGGACAAAAGGTAAAAATAAGCATCAACCTTCGGGGTCGCGAGTGGACAAATCCTCAAGGCGAGACCAAATACTTCAATTCTATTCAGGGATGGCGTCTAGAAACCTTTGAACAAGAGGAAGTTCAAGGAGCTCCCCCAACACCCCCAATGGAAGCCTTCGAACCTGCAGATGATCTGAAAGAAGAGGATTACGACGATCTGCCATTTTAATATTGATAAAGTTGACATAGTGACTTTTGTATAATACACAGGCCGCTATAAACACTCTTTTTGGGTTTTGTGAAACTAACAAGGGCAATAGAGACACTTTTTAGGAGATATCTTCCATCTCCTTTTACCATAGCCATACTCCTCACGCTACTGACCATGGCACTGGCACTGCTGTTTTCAGAAATTCCACAAGATGAAAACAGACTAATTCGCATATTTTCCTATTGGGAAGAGGGTATATGGAATACAGGTCTTTTGGTATTTGCCTACCAGATGATGTTAATTCTTGTCCTGGGTCATGTATTGGTACTGAGCAAACCGATGGAAAACCTGATCCATAAACTTAGCAGCTTTGTAAAGAATACGTCCAATGCCGCATTTATAGTGGCAATTACCACCATGCTTGTATCCTTCTTTAACTGGGG
>JBPCUI010000349.1:0-31815 GCA_051011235.1 Flavobacteriaceae bacterium | reverse complement strand
ATGTATTGGTACCTTAAAGACTTGCAATTACCTTCTACCATCAAGGTGCGGACACCTATATAAGAGGCTATCAAGTACGTGGCCACTGCTTCACTATCTACATGCCTGGCCAGAAAACCATCTGATTTGCCTTTTTGCAATATAGATACAAGGTTTACCTCCCATACTTTATATATATCCTTTAGATATTTGGTTATTTCCGGATTCCTGCGATTAAATTCCGTCATAAAATTACTTAAGAGAAAACCGTAGTCCATTTCATTGTGTTCGGCTGTTTCCAGAGCGTTGTCAAAGCATAATTCAATAGCCCGGAAGGGATTTTCACTTTGCTCCACAGGTTCTATGAGCATACTGTATACTTTTTGTACAACCAGGTTCTGAATAATGCTTATAAAGAAATCTTCCTTCGATTGAAAGTGGTGATAAAAGGCACCTTTTGATAAAGAGAGCGATTTTAGTATATCGTCTATACTCGTATTGTAGTATCCTTTTTTGTAGAACAACTCAAGTCCTTTGACTTGCATTTTGTGCATGGTGGCCATGCGTTTTAGATTCTTATCCATCAGATTTGGGTTTTAGGATTAAACAGACTGTTAGGTCTATATCAAAGAACCCGCGAATTGCAGTTATTGGAGATATTCAGGGATGTACGATGAGATAAAATCGATAAGAAGTCAAATTATCGACAAAGAGCATATCCAAGCTCGATTCTCACCGACCACTTGGTCGGTAAATAATATCGATTAACGGTAAATTCGAGATAAAATCATGCCTGAATACTGGAAAAATTGTGGTTTTTACGCTACAGATCCCTGGCAACTACTACCTGCCCCGGCAGTACAACCATAGCAGTGCTGTGAAATGATAATATTTCTATTGTTAAGTATGGTTTCGTTGTAATCCTTTATGTGCTTCACCTTACTTGCCACTTTAAGCCCCAGCATTTGATTGAAATCACAATCGTACAACCATCCGTCCCAACTGACCGATATTGTGTTTGTGCACATTACGTTTTCAACAGCGGCCGGGTTATAGGCATCTACCAATGCATACATATAGTCCTCGTAATTATCTGAGGCGATCAGGTAATCTAAAAAACGAGAGATGGGCAAATTAGTAATGGCGAATAGATTGTGAAATGAAATTCCGAAATCTTCGGACAAAGCTTTTTTGAAATCCCGCTCCATAGCATCCTGATTGGCTGGCAGGAAAGCGCCCGATGGGTTATATACCAGATCCAGTCTTAAAGAGCTGTCGGGCAGCCCATAACCTACTGCATTGAGTTGCTGCAGGGCTTTAATAGACTTGTCGAATACGCCTTCTCCCCTTTGTTTGTCAGTTTTTCCCCTTGTATAATGAGGCATGGACGAAACTATATGGACATTGTGCTTTTTAAAGAATTCCGGAAGATCGTAATACTTTTTATTGGCTCTTATTATTGTAAGATTAGATCGAACGATAAAATCCTTAATCCCAACCTTTGCGGCCTCTTCCACAAACCATCGGAAATTAGGATTCATCTCAGGCGCCCCACCCGTTAGATCCAGAGTATGCGCCCCTGTATTCTTAATCACCTCCAGACACTGCATCATTGTATCGCGTGTCATGATCTCTTTGCGATCCGGCCCTGCATCCACATGACAGTGTTCGCAGACCTGGTTGCACATATAACCTACATTGATCTGGAGGACTTCCAACTTCTTAGGCCTCAACGGAAAATCTCCGGTTGCAGCGATTCTGTCCCTGAAATAAGGTAGTTCACCTTCCTCAAAAACACCGCCCTCGAGAATTTCGAGCTGGTTGGCGGTTTCAGAAAGTATATTATGCCGGGCTTTTAGCGACTTGGTAGCCATAAGTATTCCTTAGATAGTTAGTATGAATTCTATGCATAATGCCGTATAGACGGTTTACATACTTAATTTGTTGTATTTATTCATCATTTGAACGCCGTGCACGAGGCTGGCGCCACTTTCAATAGCGGCAGCTGCATGAACAGCCTCCATCATCTCTTCTTTTGTAATACCGCGCTCCAAGCCATCTTTTGTATAAGCGTCTATACAATAAGGACATTTGACCACATGTGAGACCGCCAGTGCAATCAGCGATTTCTCCCTGGCCGAAAGGGCACCTTCTTCAAATACTTTGCCGTAATAGTCAAAAAATTTAGTGCCGAGTTCTTCGCTCCATTCGGTAATATTTCCAAATTTCCGTAGATCTGCCGGATCGTAATATGTATTTGCCATGCTTTATATTATGAGTTAATTAGTACCTATATGATTTATGAGTGTGAACCTATTTCATATGAAATACAGTTCACTAATTGTTGTGAAGTCCTTTTATGATCCTTCTGTGCTCTTAGATAGTCACAGCATACCGGTTAGGAGAACCTTTATTGTAAAATGGAAAGATAATATCTGAAGTGCACCAACTTGCATTTTGGTCCATGACAGGGGATTCCGAAGCAGAGATGGACCATAAATAATTTAAAATACTAATTGGTACATTATAATTGTATTTAACCAGTACTTCAATATCCGCCAAAGTATCGATATCCATCAGAATTGACAGACAACTCACTCTTACGCCTCTTTTCGCCATTAAAGTAATGAGTGTTGCTCTTAAACCGGAGGTTTGCCAGGGTAATTCTCTGAATTCAACTGGATAAAAACGAGCTTTTTGAAGCCCCATTAAATAAAAACCGCCATCGGTGCTAGGTCCCAACACAAATTTTCCACGATGCAACTGAGTTGCTGCCTTGAGAATATGTTCAGTTTTTAATCCGGGCGAGTCATTTCCAACCGTAATAAGGTATTCGTAGCCGGCATCGAAAATATCCCGGATAGCATTTGTAAATCGTTCTCCGAAATCTCCACCTCTTTGCATGCTTTCATCAATGTGAAAATAAGTGAATCCGGATTTAGATACCGTTTGCAACACACGGCGAGTCAGATCGGCAAATAAATTGGTCGCATTATGCAGTGGTTTTTGCCTCATTTCCTCTTCAGGAGAGTTAGCAAAAACTAATACGGCAGTTTTAAGTGAGAAGGTTTTTTTCATTTTCGGCTCCGACCCTTAAACATACAATAAATAGGTACTTCTAGGTTTGTCGATAAGCTTTTTTTTTCATTACAGCAGAACAGAATGATATTTTGCCTCTTAACACAACTTTCAGACTGCTCGGTCTGATCTCTGATCTCATTTGCAGATCTTAATAGCATTTAATTACGACTAAAATGAGGGCATAGTCGACAAATAACATAAATCGGAATGAAGTTTTGACAGATTGCACAAAAAGCAGACTAACAAGTTTGTATTGACGAATTGAATTGGATCTTAATTTGGGCCAAAAAGTTCTTAATTCTGCAGAATTGCGACTAATTATACAAGAAATACCATCGGGCCAACTAAAAGCATCTGGATTGTATAAACTAATTAAAGATCTGTAATGTTAAAGTGCTTAAATACAATTCCATTTGCGCAATCTTAAGAATTACACATCGTCATAATCAATTTTCAAAACCTGGGAAGTAGGATGTGATTGGCAGGTCAGGATCAGCCCTTCCTCAATTTCGCTATCGGTGAGGATCTGATTTTGCTCCATAACGACCGTGCCTTCTTTTATTCTTGCAATACAAGTACTACATACACCGCCCTGGCAAGAATAAGGGGCATCTATATCGTGGTCTAAAACAGTATCGAGAAGCAATTTTTTCTTATTCATGGTAAAGTTAAACTCCTCCTCGTCTAATGTTACACTAATTGCTGCCATTCCCTCCTCTAATTCCAGGTTTCCGGAATCCGATGTCGGAGAGCTGAATAATTCGGTAAAAATCAGATTCTCTAACACACCGTTTTCCTTTAAACCATCCGATACAGCTTGTATCATTAATTCGGGGCCACATAGATAATACGCACTAAATACGCGATCCTTAAAAACATTACGGCTTATATAATTTACCGTCGAGCCTTCAATACGTCCGAAAAGGCTGTTTTCTTCATGTGCTCTGCTATAAAGGAATTGTATGAAAAACCTATCGGTATATTTTTCTTTCAGTGTCATTAAATGTTCATAAAACATTGTTTCTTCCCGATTCTGATTCCCGTATACAAGCACCATGGTGTTATCCGGATCGGACTCCAAAACCGTACGTATAATGCTCATAACAGGTGTGATGCCACTTCCTGCGGCAAATGCAATCACATGATCCGGTTTTGAAGTGGGCTCGAATATAAAACGCCCTTCTGGTGGCATTATCTGGAGAACATCGCCTTCTTTGAGTGAAGTATTGGCATGCACCGAGAAGAGGCCTGAAGGTACTTTTTTAATACCAACGGTAATATATTCTTCTTCAGGACCAGAAGAGATCGAATAGGCCCTGCGGATCTCTTTTCCGTCAACATGGTGTTTAATGGTAATATACTGCCCCGCTTTAAACGTGAACACCTCCTTCAATTCTCCCGGAATTTCAAAAGAGATGGCCACTGCATTAGGCGTTATTTTTTTTAGCTGTGCTACCTTTAAGGGATAAAAGTCGCTCATGGATCAAAAAATTTGTGCAAATCTAAACAAAGCGAGGGCTTTATAAAGTTTCATAACTAAA
The DNA here is from genome assembly GCA_051011235.1 of Flavobacteriaceae bacterium. GTDB lineage: Bacteria > Bacteroidota > Bacteroidia > Flavobacteriales > Flavobacteriaceae > JAHEJJ01. The sequence continues at coordinate 27,214 of JBPCUI010000349.1, read as the reverse complement.
TTTTAACCATGAACTGTAACATTTTATGAAACACAGGCACTAACTTTCTGAAAATACATGAATATGTTTAGACATTTCATTGCTCTGCAATGGAAATCATTTTTTAGGGCTGCGTCATTTAAAACCAATGTAGCCTTCAGGATTCTTATGATCTTTGGCGCACTCTATTTTGCCGCAGTCTTCCTGGCGCTCGGTGTCGGCTCCTATTACATAATGAGAGATGCAGGTATAGAAAATCCGCTGGACTTGGTTAATCGCTATTTGATCTACTATTTGGCTGCAGATCTTTATGTCCGTTATATGCTCCAGAAAATGCCGGTCATGAACATAAGGCCAATGCTGTATTTGCCATTTAAAAAGAACGACATAGTCTATTATTCATTAGCCAAAACCACAACATCATTTTTTAACTGGGCTCATGCTTTTTTCTTTATTCCTTTTTCTATTGTTCTGCTAAAAGAAGGATACTCGGTTGCAGGAGTTTTGGGCTGGCATTTTGGACTAATGGCTTTGTTTTACTGCAATAACTTCATCAATATCATGATGAATAACAAAGACTGGCTTTTTTACATTCTCATAGGAATTCTCGGTTCCCTCGGACTAGCTCAATACTATGGCTGGTTCGATATGACACAATATACCGCCGCAGTTTTCAAAACTCTTTATTCCATACCACTAACCGCCGTTCTGGCCTGGTCTTTATTGGCTATAATTTTAATAAACGCCTTTGCCTATTTCAAAAAGCGAATGTATCTCGATGGTGGTCTTGCAACAAAACAGGCAATTGCTAAAACAGAAGATTATCTATGGTTGAATCGCCTGGGAAATCTCGGGACTTTCCTGAAGAATGATATCAAGCTGATCAAAAGGAACAAAAGATCCAGAACTACGGTGATAATGAGTATTTTATTTCTTTTTTATGGCCTTTTGTTTTTTACCCAGGGGATCGATACGTACGACCATCCCGTCTGGAAGATTTTTGCCGGAATTTTTGTATCCGGTGGTTTTCTTTTCAGCTTCGGCCAGTTTGTACCAAGTTGGGACAGCGCTTATTACCCCTTGATGATGAGTCAGAATATTAGATACCGTGAATACATTCTTTCTAAATGGTACCTCGTGATTTTTGCGACTGCTATAAGTGCGGTTATCGGCGTTTTTTATTTATATTTTGGCTGGGAGGCCTATCTGGCGGTACTTGTCGGCGCCGTTTACAATATCGGCGTGAATTCCCATTTGGTCTTATGGGGGGGAGCCTATATCAAAACACCCATTGACCTTACTTCCAATAAAAATGCATTTGGAGACAAACAGGCCTTCAATGCAAAAACGCTCTTATTAATTCTTCCAAAAATCATCTTGCCTTTGTTAATTTTTGCCATTGGCTATTATTGGATCCATCCGGACATGGGTTACACCATGGTAGCTGTTACTGGAGTTATGGGTTTCGCACTTAAGAATGTTGTTTTTAAGAAAATAGAGGCCGTTTACAAAAAAGAGAAATATAAAACCCTAATGGCGTACAGCGAAAAAAGCTAAAGACCAAAAAATACTCAACATGATCCACGTGCAAAATCTTACAAAGAAATACGGCTTAAAAACCGTTTTAAACATTGAAAGTCTGGATATACCCAGGGGTGAGAGTTTTGGTTTGGTAGGGAATAACGGGGCAGGCAAAACCACATTTTTTAGCCTAATTCTCGATCTGATTCAACCGAGTACAGGCAGGATCTTTAACAACGGTATTCAGGTAGACATCAGTGAATCCTGGAAACCCATAACTGCGGCTTTTATTGATGAGTCGTTTTTAATCGGTTATCTCACACCTGAGGAGTATTTCTATTTTATTGGGGAACTCCGGGGCAGGAACAAGGCCGATGTGGATAGTTTGTTGGCTTCATTTGAAGACTTTTTTAACGGCGAAGTCCTGGGACAAAAAAAATACCTCCGGGATCTATCCCGTGGAAACCAAAAGAAAGTTGGGATTGTCTCATCGCTTATCGGTGAACCCGAACTAATTATTCTGGATGAACCATTTGCTAATTTGGATCCCACTACCCAGATCCGACTGAAAAAGATCATTCGTGATCTTTCAAATAACCGTGAAGTTACCGTTTTGGTATCGAGTCATGATTTGATTCATGTTACTGAGGTCTGTGAGCGTATTGTAGTTTTAGAAAAGGGAGAGTTGGTCAAAGATATAAGCACTTCTCACGAGACATTGAAAGAATTGGAACTCTATTTTGCAGGCTAGAAGACAAGGGAGATAATTATAAAAACAAACCTCAAGCATGCTTAGTTTTATATGAGGAACTACAAAGGTCAAGACGGGTTTCTGTTTCTCCTTCTATTTTTCCAGTAAAATTGAGGCCTTCTGGTATACTAAACACATTCTTTTTTAGTTTTGATAGGGTAAGAATACCGATCATCTTGAAGCTTCAGATTAAACGAATTGCAATTGGTGTTCTTGGGGGCACACTTTTATTTGCTTGTTCAACCAAGAAAGACGCCTTTATAAACCGTAATTGGCACGCACTTAATACTAAGTATAATGTGCTCTATAACGGCAATATTGCTTTTGAAGAAGGTCGTCAATTACTCAACACTTCTTATCAGGATAACTACTGGGAAATTTTGCCTGTAGAGCGACTGCAAGTTTCAGGTGAGATAAAGCTGGATTCAGAAGACAACAATCCAAATTTTGTTATTGCCGAAGAAAAGGCCACCAAAGCCATCCAGAAACACAGTATGGATATTAAGGATGAAGAGAGGAATCCTCAGACAGATGAGGCTTTTCTTTTACTCGGCAAGGCCCGGTACTTCGATGAGCGCTATATACCGGCAATTGAGGCTTTCAACTATGTTTTATATAAGTATACAGAAAGCGATAAGCTTAACGAAGCAAATATTTGGAGGGAAAAAACGAATATCAGACTTCAGAATGAAGAGCTGGCGATAAAAAATCTCAAAGCTCTATTAAAATACCAGCAGCTCAAGGATCAGGAATACGCAGATGCACGCGCTATGATGGCACAGGCCTATATCAATTTAGAGGAACACCAAACAGCAATTCAGCACTTAAAAGTAGCTTCGGCATACACAAAGAAGAGCGAAGAAAAAGGACGCTACTTTTACATCATCGGGCAGCTGTATGATCAATTGGGTTTCAAGGACAGCGCAAATTATGTTTTTGACAAGATCATTGAACTTAACAGAAAATCACCTCGGGTTTATATGATCAATGCACATTTGCAAAAGGTCCGCAATACGGAGATTACCGCCACCAACCGCGAAGAAATACTGGAATACCTTACCGATCTTGAGGAAAATCGGGAAAACAGACCTTTCTTAGACATAATCTATCACGAAATAGGTTTCTTTCATGAGAGCAATGAATCGGATAGTCTTGCTTTGGTTTTTTACAACAAATCACTTAGGGCAACCCGGAATATACGTCAGTTAAACGCCCTGAATTATGAGTATATGGGTGAGCACTTTTTTGACGAGAACGTCTATAAAACTGCCGGGGCTTATTACGATAGTGTCCTAACAAACCTGCCTGAAAACACAAAAAAATATCGTTCTATAAAAAAGAAATTGGACAACTTAGAAGATGTGATCAAATATGAAGATATCGTTCAATATGCAGATAGTGTGATCACACTCTATAATATGTCTGAGCCGGAACGCATTGCCTATTTTGATCTTTATATTGCAGATCTTAAGAAAAAAGCAGAAGCCCTGGCTGCGGCGGAGGAGAAACGAACCTCAGCTGGTTTTGCGGCTTTTGCGGAAACCAAAGGAGGAAAACAAAATCAGGGGAAGTTTTACTTCTATAATATTGCAAGTCTTGGATATGGAAAGAACGATTTCCGCAATCGCTGGGGAGATCGGGTCCTGGAAGACGATTGGCGCTGGGCCAACAAGAACCGACAACTTCCGGCTGAAGACAGCGGAGAACTGCTTGCAGGCGGTGAGGATCGGCAAGAATTGATATCGGAAGAAGAAAAATATTCTATCGATTACTACCTCGAAAAAATCCCGACGAATCCTGATACAATAGATAGTTTAAAAACCGAAAAGAATTTTGCAAATTATCAGCTAGGACTTATTTACAAGGAAAAATTTAAGGAAAACCTTTTGGCTTCTGGTAAGTTGGAAGACGTGCTGCGATCCGATCCTGAAGAACGACTTATATTACCTTCCAAGTACAATTTGTATAAAATATATGAGGAATCTGATAGCTCTTTAGCCGTAACGATGAAGGAGGATATCATAAAAAACCACCCTGAATCCAGGTATGCAGAGATCCTATTGAATCCACAGGCGGTAATCGCCGGCTCCGAAAACAAGCCTGAAAGTAAATATGCGCAGCTTTATCAATTATTCGAAGATCAGCACTTTTTGGCAGTAATTACGGGAGCAGAACAAAACATCAATCTTTTTACCGGAGATCCGATCGTCCCAAAATTCGAAATGTTAAAAGCCAATGCAATTGGAAGATTGCAGGGATTTGATCAATTTAAGGAAGCCTTGAACTATGTTGCCCTGAACTATCCGAACAATCCGGAGGGTAAGAAAGCTCAAGAGATGATTGCCGAACAGCTTCCAAAGTTAGAAGAAAAGGAGTTCTCGCTGGCAACCGGTTCAACCGGAACCGCGAACTGGAAGGTAGTATTCCCGTTCAGGAGGCAGGACGATGAGAAGGCAGAAGCCCTGATAAAAGATCTCAAAAAATCAATTCTGGAGCTTAATTACAAAAACATCGTTTCTAAAGACATTTACAATCTGGAAGATGAATTCGTAGTAGTGCATGGATTTAAATCCAGAGATTTTGCACTTGGATACCTCGAATTGTTAAAAGTAAATAAGGACTACCGGATTGATCTAGAGAATTTTGTAATTTTATCCTCCAACTATAAAATTATTCAGGTCCACAAGAATATTAATGAATATAAGGATCAAGTTTTAACCCCAAAACCATAAACACAATGTTTTCGGATAACAAAAAACCCAGAACTATGAGTGAACTCGGCGGACAGCCCAACAGAATCGAAAAGAACACCAAAATTAAGGGTGATATTATTTCAGAAGCAGACCTTAGAATAGATGGCAAACTTGACGGAAATGTAAAAACCTCAGGAAAAGTTGTTATCGGTAAGGGCGGCTACATACACGGAAAAGTACAATGCGTCAATGCGGATATAGAAGGTAGCTTTAATGGAGAATTGAACGTATCTGAACTTCTTTCTTTAAAAGCCTCTGCTGTTATTGAGGGAACCGTATCGGTAAACAAACTCGCAGTAGAGCCGGGCGCAACATTTAATGCCTCCTGTACGATGAAAGGAAAAGGCGGACTCACGGGTAGCAGTAGCAGTCCTGGTTCCGGAACAACTTCCGGCTCTAGTACTCCGGGCTCTAGCTCTCAAGGATTTAAGACCCCTGTGTCTAGCGGGTCGGGCAAGTCAGGAGAACCAGCCAAGGCTTCTTAATTATTGAGGCGTACATAGATTTAAAAACATCAAGCGGGTAGATCGCCATTGTTGATGGTGGATATCTGTTGATAAGATAATACCAAGGTGCCATGATTCAATCCATGGCACTTTTATTTTTTGATAGTTTTGTATTCTAGATAAGGTGTACGATGGCTGAAAAAAACAAGAAACCGTATTATTGGTTAAGCCTTTCCGGAATTGCAATACAAATGGGTCTGATCATATTTTTAGGAGCCAAAGGAGGGCAATGGCTTGATGCGAATTATGGGGATGGAGGCAATACCTATACTGTGATCCTGACCTTGTTTTCGGTCGCAATTTCGATGTATCTGGTGATTAAGCAAACAAACAAACTCAATTCTTGACTAGGAGCGGTATTTATTTCGGAATACAACTGATGACACTCCTGGCAGTAGTTGCCGGGGTGCATATGGCATATTTCTATGCCAATCAGCTATCGGTGGAATTAGAAACTCTGGTATTCTGCTACCTGGTAAATTTTGTTTTGGCCATGACTATTTACGTCACTTTGCTCATAATGGCCGATAAAAAAAGCAAATACCTCGGCTTCGTATTCCTCTTTGGGAGTGCTCTAAAGTTTTTGATTTACTTCCTTGTTTTTGATCCTCTTTTCAAGCAAGACGGAGACCTCAGCAGGGTCGAATTTTTTCTCTTCTTTGTACCTTATTTGACATCTCTGATAGTGGAGACCGCAGCACTTGTGAAGCTGCTTAGAACACTGGATTGAGCAAAGCTCTCCAACAGCCCGAACCTGCTGGAAAATAAAAGGGTAAATGCTTTTTTATTTTTAGGAGAATAGTTTACATTTGCAGCGATTTTTAGAGCCGTATCATGGACGATATGAGAAACCCTGTTTTGAGAATTTTCCTAGTATTTGCACTCATTTGGATTGGCAACCTCGGATTTGCGAGCAATGCTGATATCAGTGAGGAATCAGAAGACAAGGATATCAAGACAGAAATTGACGAGTACATCCAGCATCACCTGAAAGACTCCCATGACTTCTCTCTTTTTTCGTACACGGATGAGCAAGGGGCTAAGCATCATGTTGGCTTCCCTCTTCCGGTAATTTTGTGGGATGACGGCCTTGTTGTTTTTTCATCCTCTAAGTTTCATCACGGTGAAACGGTAGCCTCAGCTGGAGACAATCACTATAAACTGTATCACAGCAAGATCTACAAAACAGATAGCGCAGGAACCATTAATTACGACGCAGATCATCACCCAACCAATGTGAAACCACTCGATTTTTCTGTAACTAAAAGTGTGATGATGATTTTGATTACAGGATTTCTGATGTTCTTGTTATTTAATGGGCTGGCCAGATCTTACTCAAAGAACGAGGGAATTGCCAAGGGAGTAGGACGATTTTTTGAACCCATTATTCTGTATATCCGAGACGATATTGCCATAGCAACAATTGGCGAGAAGCGCTATAAAAAGTATATGCCATTTTTGCTTACCATATTCTTTTTTGTATGGTTTTTAAATATGTTCGGCCTTACTCCGCTTGGTGTGAATGTTACCGGCAATATTGCCGTAACAACCGCACTGGCCATACTGACCTTCCTTTTGACGAATTTTACGGGTACCTCGGACTATTGGAAGCACTTATTTGATCCTTTGGGAGATTCCATGCCCTGGATTGCCAAGATTCCATTGTATATCATTCTAGTCCCAATTGAAGTCCTGGGATTGTTTATAAAACCCTTTTCACTATTAATTCGTTTGTATGCCAATATGCAAGCGGGCCATATAGTGATCATGAGCCTGATCGGGCTTATGTTTATTTTTAAGAATTGGATTGGAAGCTCCTTGTCGTTCGGATTGGCATTTGCCATATCCCTGATTGAGATTCTAGTAGCTGTTCTGCAGGCGTATATTTTTACAATGCTTTCGGCATTGTATTTTGGATTTGCCTCTGAGCAGCATGAACATGCGGAGGCGCATTGATTTGAATGTTTAATTAATAATTATATAACTATGACAATTCCAAGAATTGTAGGCGCAGGACTGATTGTAATCGGTGTTGGTGTGGGTATCGGCAGGATCGGTGGCCAGGCCATGGAAGCCATTGCAAGACAACCTGAAGCTTATGGAAAGATCCAGACCGCAATGCTTATTGTTGCGGCCCTGATTGAAGGTATTGGTTTTGCTGCGTTGTTTGCAACTGCAGAAAACTAAGATCATTGCACAAACAGTCGTAACGGTTGGTTGCGACTGTTTGTTTAAATTGAAACTAAACAGCTAAGTATATAGCAATATGGAACAGTTAATTGAAGATTTTTCTATAGGCCTGTTTTTCTGGCAAACCCTGTTGTTTATAGCCCTGGTATTACTACTATGGCGTTACGCCTGGAAGCCGATTTTGAACGCCGTAAACGACCGCGAAGAAGGGATTAAAAATGCCTTGGCAGCAGCAGAAGAAGCTAAAAAAGAAATGCAGAATGTCACTGCAGACAGCGAAAAGCTTCTGAAGGAAGCACGTTTAGAGCGCGAAGGTATGCTTAAAGAAGCGAGGGAGATCAAGGATCAAATTGTATCCGAAGCTAAAGAACATGCTCAAATAGAGGGCGACAAGCTTATTAAACAGGCGCAGGCGACCATTGAAAGTGAAAAGAAAGCAGCTGTTAATGATATTAAGAATCAAGTGGCTGAACTTTCCGTAGATATCGCCGAGAAAATCATAAAGGAACAACTGGCCAACAGGGATAAACAAATCAAGATGGTCGATAATATGTTGGGCGATATAAAACTAGATTAAAGTATCCTATGAACGAGTCGAGAGCAGCTGTACGATATGCGAAGGCGGCATTGGAGATTTCTATAGAATCCAAGGCAACAACTGCTGTGGAGAAGGATATGCGGGGAATTCTGGAAACACTTGAGGAAAGCAAAGAACTGAGAGACGTATTGGATAATCCAATTATAACAGGCGAACAGAAAAAAAGTATTTTGCTAAAAGTGTTCGCAAAGTCGGAAGAAATTACCAAAAACCTTCTCACTCTCCTGGTCGACAACAAGAGGATTTCAGTATTAGATGAAGTGGCCTCCAAATATATCTATCTGCACGATTTGATGAAAGGAGAGAAGGTAGCAGAGATAACCACGGCTATTCCTCTACCCTCCGAATTGTTTAAGGAGATACTAAAAAAAGTAGAAAATCTGACCGGTAGTAAAGTAGCGCTTGAGAATAAAATTGACGAAAGTATTATTGGCGGCTTTGTTCTGCGCGTTGGGGATATGCAATTCAACGCGAGCATAGCCAACCAGTTAAATAGTTTGAAAAGAGATTTTAAGAATAGTTAACACCCCGAAGGGGAGCAAGATATAAAACTAGATTATGGCAGGAGTTAAAGCCGCTGAAGTATCGGCAATCTTAAAGAAACAATTATCGGGTTTTGATACAACCGCCTCTTTAGACGAAATCGGGACCGTATTATCGGTAGGTGATGGTATCGCCCGGGTTTACGGACTTTCCAATGCGGAATATGGCGAACTATTGGAATTTGAAGGAGGCCTGGAGGGAATGGTTCTCAACCTGGAGGAAGATAATGTCGGTGTTGTATTATTAGCGCCATCAAAGGAAATCAAGGAAGGTGATACCGTAAAGCGAACCCAGCGCATCGCGTCAATCAAGGTAGGAGAAGGCGTTGTAGGCAGGGTAATGAACACGCTAGGCACACCTATTGATGGAAAAGGACCGATAACCGGTGAATTGCACGATATGCCATTGGAGAGAAAAGCACCTGGCGTTATTTACCGTCAACCTGTAAATGAACCACTTCAGACTGGTATTAAGGCCGTTGATGCGATGATCCCGATTGGACGAGGCCAGCGTGAGTTGGTAATCGGCGACAGACAAACCGGCAAAACCACCGTTTGTATTGACACCATCATTAATCAGAAAGAATTCTACGATGCCGGGGAACCGGTGTATTGTATATATGTTGCGATAGGGCAAAAAGCATCTACCGTTGCCGCTATTGCCAAAATGCTCGAAGACAAAGGCGCACTGGCGTATACTACTATTATTGCAGCGAATGCCTCAGATCCTGCCCCAATGCAGGTGTACGCCCCTTTTGCCGGTGCTGCTATTGGCGAATATTTCAGGGACACAGGCAGACCCGCATTGATTATTTACGACGACCTTTCAAAACAGGCGGTGGCTTATAGAGAGGTATCACTACTGCTTCGAAGACCACCCGGAAGAGAAGCATATCCCGGCGACGTTTTTTACTTGCACAGCCGATTGCTAGAGAGAGCCGCGAAGATTATTAATGATGACGACGTAGCAAAAAACATGAACGACTTACCTGATTTCCTGAAGAAAATGGTAAAGGGAGGAGGTTCATTAACTGCACTTCCAATCATTGAAACACAGGCGGGAGACGTTTCGGCTTATATCCCTACAAATGTTATATCGATCACGGATGGACAAATATTCCTTGAACAAGATCTATTTAATCAAGGTGTAAGACCTGCTATCAATGTGGGTATTTCTGTGAGTCGTGTTGGAGGAAATGCCCAGATTAAGACAATGAAAAAAGTAGCCGGAACCCTTAAACTGGACCAGGCGCAATTCCGTGAACTGGAGGCGTTTGCTAAGTTTGGATCGGACCTCGATGCCGCTACCTTGAATGTGATTGAAAAAGGAAGGCGCAATGTGGAAATTCTCAAGCAGGCGCAAGCAGATCCGTTTACGGTTGAAGAGCAAGTAGCCATAATTTTTGCAGGTTCCAAGAACCTGTTGAAAAGTGTACCGGTTAATAAGATAAAGGAATTTGAAAGTGATTTTCTTGCATTCCTTAAGGCCAAACATCAAGATGTTTTGGACACTTTAAAAAAGGGTAAGCTCACAGATGATGCCACCGATACATTGACAGCGGTGTGTAAAGATTTAGCCGGAAAGTATATAGATTAAATTTCAACAAAATCTACAGAAAACTTTAGATGGCCAATTTAAAGGAAATAAGGAATAGAATCGCATCGGTATCATCAACGATGCAGATCACCAGTGCCATGAAAATGGTCTCTGCCGCAAAGTTGAAGAAAGCACAGGATGCTATTACTGCGATGCGCCCTTATGCAAATAAACTTACGGAGTTGGTGCAGGGACTGAGTTCTAATCTGGATTCTGATGGCATAAGTGCCTATGCAGACCAAAGGGAGATTAAACGAACTCTTATTGTATCGATCACCTCCAACAGAGGACTGTGCGGGGCATTTAATTCAAATATCATTAAGGAATGCGCCAACATGATCGAAGGAGAATATGGAGACAGGCATGTTGACTTTATGACGATTGGCAAAAAGGCATTTGATGTTCTCGGTAAAGATCAATCTGTAGTAGCAAATCACGGCGAGGTATTCAATGATCTCAGTTTTGAAAATGTTGCAAAGATTGCCGAAGAATTGATGCATATGTATGCGGAAGGGAATTACGATCAAATTCTTCTGGTATACAATAGTTTTAAAAATGCTGCCACCCAGATTATAATGAAAGAACAATTCCTGCCTATCGTTACTGCCGAAGAGGAAACGACTGCAGCCGCAGACTATATATTCGAACCTTCCTCCGAAGGAATCGTGATGGAGCTTATTCCAAAATCTCTGAAAACACAGCTTTACAAAGCGTTACGGGATTCTTTTGCCAGCGAACACGGAGCAAGGATGACAGCCATGCACAAGGCCACCGATAATGCAATGGAACTCAGGGATGAACTTACTTTAAACTACAACAAGGCCAGACAGGCCGCCATTACCAATGAGATCCTTGAAATTGTCAGTGGAGCAGAGGCGCTGAACGAGTAAGGAAGCATCCTCGGGAATTCATCCGGCTCTTTCCAAAAAGAAACAGGCTGCAGACGCTCGAAATTTATCTCTGACCTTTACTATTATTGTCAAATGGCAGCAATGCCGAACTTTCCAATTGAAGAAGGAGTTAATGCGCTTGAATTGTGCACTTTGTTCGGACACTATAAATACCTAAATTTAGGCCTTACCTAACGCGCACACGGTTGAGCTTATTTAAAAAACTGTTTAAGCATACATTCATTTATGGTCTCGCCACTGTGCTGCCGCGCATGCTTTCCTTTCTTTTAGTTCCACTCTATACTGTATTGATGCCCCCTGGCTACTATGGAGAGGTAACGTTGATTTATGCCTGGATAGCAATCTTTAATGTTTTTTTGGCCTATGGTATGGAGACAGCCTTTTTCAGGTTTTTCAGCAAGGAGGAAAATAAGGAAAAGGTAATATCGACATCTCTTATAGCTCTTTTTGCCAGTTCACTGTTGTTTGTAGTATTGGCGCTGACCTTTCAGGAATCCCTGTCATCTATACTGAATATTGAACACCGTTATTTTAAATTCCTTATATGTATTCTTGCCCTGGATGCACTGGTCATTATCCCTTTTGCATGGCTTCGGGCCAGGGAGAGGCCAACACGCTATGCCTTTATTAAAATTTTTAATGTAGCGGTTAACCTGGGACTCAATATTTTCTTCTTATTGCTGCTTCCCAAACTAGCGGAAGCAAATCCTGAAAGTCTTTTAAATGCGATGTATGTGGAGGACTATGAGATATCCTATATTCTTATCTCAAATTTGATCGCCAGCGGCATTACACTTGCAATACTGAGCCGAAGATATTTTCAGACCAAGTATGAATTTGATTCACAACTGTTTCGTAAAATGCTTCGATATGGAATACCCGTGATGATCGCGGGCATCGCATTTACAATAAATGAAGTGTTCGACAGAATAATGCTCTCCGAATTACTTCCACAGGATATAGCTAAGAGTGAAATCGGAAAGTATTCGGCCTGCTATAAACTCGCTTTGTTCATGACCTTATTTGCAACCGCTTTCAGGCTGGGGATCGAACCTTTCTTTTTCAGCCATGCATCTTCGGAAAATCCAAAAAAAGCATATGCTCAAATCACCGATTATTTTGTGGTTTTGGGAAGTGTAATATTGTTGTCTGTAGTTGTTTATGCCGATATACTCAAAATTATCCTGGTCAAAGACGAGGCCTATTGGGAAGCCATGCCTATTGTTCCTATTATTCTGCTTGCAAGTTTCTGTTTAGGAATCTACCACAATCTTTCGGTCTGGTATAAAGTTACAGACAGAACAAAATATGGAGCTTTTTTTTCATTGACCGGTGCTTTTATTACCATTGTAATCAACTACATATTTATTCCTAAAATTGGGTATTATGCTTCGGCTCTCGCCACATTAGCGGCCTATGCCACTATGATGTTGCTGTCTTATATCTATGGCAGAAAACACTATCGAATAGCTTATAATATTAGAAAAATTGTGTTTTATTCTTCGGTTTCAGTCCTCTTTTCATTCTTATCGTTTTATGCATTTGATCGGAATATAATTATTGGGTCAGTATTACTTTTGGTATTTTTAATATTAGTTTACCGCATGGAAAAAGAAATTTTAAAAAGAATTCTCCTCAGCTTTACTAATAAATAAGCCTCTTAACCTTGTTATGGAAGTTAAAATCATTAATAAATCGAAACATTCATTACCCGAGTACAAAACTTTGTCCTCTGCCGGGATGGACTTACGTGCCAATATAAACGAACCGCTTACGTTACAAACATTAGAAAGAGCGTTGGTCAGAACAGGACTTTATATCGAATTACCGATCGGTTTTGAAGCACAAGTTAGGCCAAGAAGTGGCCTGGCCGCCAAAAAGGGGATTACCGTTCTCAATACGCCAGGCACCATTGACGCAGATTACAGGGGGGAGATTGGCGTGATTATTGTGAATTTGTCCAACAAGCCCTATACACTTGAAGACGGGGAAAGGATCGCACAACTGGTAATTGCAAAACACGAAAGAGTCAGCTGGGCAGAGACGAAGATCTTGTCTGAAACCGGAAGGGGTGACGGAGGATTTGGCAGTACAGGACAGAATTAATAATACAGAGAGATACTGGAAGAATTAAATATGCAGTCTGAACAATGAAGTGGAATATTCGGATACTACTAATAGCGATCTATTTATTTGGGGGAGTCTTCGCTGGACTGGCGCAGGAAGAAGAGAGCGCGGAACTCTACCTCGAGGAATACACGGATGAATTCCAGGAACTATTCTTTGAAGCCCTGAAGCAAAAGGGAATTGAGAATTACGATAAATCTATTAATCTGTTATTGGAATGTAAGCAACTGGAAACGGATAATAGTGTTATCGATCATGAACTTGCCCTGGTTTACCTGGCTGAAAAAGAACATGTGTCGGCCTTGGAATACAGTATACTATCACTTGCAAGCCAACCCGAGAATTACTGGTACCTCAATACGCTGGTAGAAATTCTTCAGGCCCAGGGGCGGACTGCTGCGGCGATAAGAGAAAGGATCCCTTATCAGAATAAGGTCTTTAAAGAGAACCTGGCTTTGATATACTACAAAAGGAGGAATTATAGTGAGGCACTGAGGACACTTAAAGAACTGGATGTTTCTTCATTTACGAACGATCTGGTCTCTAAAATTAAAGACTCCATTGACCAGGCGGGTAAAACCAGCACAGCGAAAAAGTCCGAAACTACCCAATTGGCAAAAGACCCCCTTGCGGGGTACAAGAAACAATTCCGGGAACTGCTCGCTCAGAAAGACTACATAAAATTGGAGCAGGTTGCAGCTGAATCCCTTGAATCATTTCCGTCACAACCCTATTTCTATTACATGCTCGGGAAGGCATTAGCGCTGAACAATAAAAATACGGAAGCTACACGCGTTCTGGAATCGGCATTGGATTTTTTGTTGGATGACGTTGGTCTCTCAAACGATATATACGGGGAACTTGCCAATGCCTACAAGGCTTTGGGGAATCTTACAAAGGCAAATATGTATCTTAGTAAAATAAAAAATGGTTCGTAAAGAAAGAAGTAAATCTATGTTGACAAATAGAAGGTTTTGGTCAATGGGCTTCTTTCTAGTGTTGATGGTTTCCTGTAAATCGGGTAAAATTACGACAGACAGTGAGTTAGTTAAAAGTATGCCTGCCAAAACCATCATTGCCAATCACTACGATAACGGGCTAAATTTCCACACGATCAGCGGAAAGATAAAAATAGATTATTCTGAAGGCAGTAGTACGCAAAGCGTAGGGGTTAGCCTCCGTATGAAAAAAGATGAGGCCATTTGGATCAGCGCACCACTCGGCGTGATTAAGGCGTATATAACCCCGGGCCGGGTTTCTTTTTACAACAAACTTCAGAACGAATATTTTGATGGCGATTTTTCATACTTCAGCGAGTTGCTGGGCTTCGAGATTGATTTCTACAAGATCCAGAATCTCCTACTGGGCCAGGCTTTGTTGGATCTAAGAGAAATGAAATACACCGCCCAAACCGATGGAAAGTACTATGAACTTGTTCCCAAGAAGAATTCAGACTTTTTGAAAACCCTGTTTTATATCGAGCCGGATAATTTCAAGTTGTCCAGACAACAATTATCACAACCATCCAAAAAGCGGCTACTCGACATACATTACAAGAATTATCAGCAGAAGGGTAAATGGATTTTACCTAATGAAATTGGTATCATGGCTATAGAAACCATGCAACGGACATTTATTGATATCACCTACAGGAATATTGAGTTCGATAGAAACTTGAATTTTCCCTATAGGATTCCAAAAGGATATGATGAGATAGTGGTAAAATAAAATGAACATCAAAACCTTGCATACTCTTATAGCCGTTGTCCTGTTTTTCGCGGGCGGACTATCCTGTGTGGCACAGACCAACGAACAAAAATTACTGGAAGCTAAAAGGGAAAGGTTACAACAAGAAATAGATGAAATAAACCAGCTTCTTTTTGCAGAAAAAAAACAAAAAGGAACCATATTGGATCAACTGGAAGTATTGGATCAAAGGATTAATGTAAGGCAGCAACTAATCCGTGTGACTAATCAGCAAGCCAACCTTCTCAGCAGACAGATCAACGCTAATATCAGAAATATTTCGAAACTCCGTGAAGACCTGGACATATTAAAAGAGGAGTACGCAACCATGATCCAAAGATCCTATCAGAATAAGTCTCAGCAGAACCGGTTGATGTTCCTGCTGTCATCCGAAACATTTTTCCAGGCCTTAAAGAGAATGGAATACATGAAGCAGTATACCCAGTACAGAAAGATGCAGGGGGAACAGATTGGATTAAAAACTGCAGAGCTCACTGCACTTAATCAGGATCTTTCCGATCAAAGAAAAACCAAAGAAACTCTTGTAGCACAGAATCTCAAAGCCAAGAATCAGATGATGCGAGAGATCAAATCGCAAAAAGATCTGCTGAAAACGATCAGACAAAACGAGAGTAAATATGCAGCTGAGATTCGAAAGAAAACAGAAGAGACCAGAAGACTGGACAGGCAGATAGATAATCTTATCAAGAGTGCAATAGCTGCGTCGAACAGAGAAGCCGGTAAAACAAGCAGTAGTTCCAGTTTTGTAATGACTCCTGAGGCCAGCCTGATGGCCAGGAATTTTTCTGAAAATAAGGGAAAGCTAATTTGGCCTGTAGAACGGGGAATTAAAAGACAGGGATATGGTGTCTATAACGACGCTTTGTACCCAGGCATCAAACACCAGAGCAATGGTGTTATTATTGCTACGGAAGAAGGTGCCAAGGCACGTGCGGTTTTTGACGGCGAGGTGATCGCCATTCTGGCCGTTCCCGGAGGTAATAAAGGTGTTCAGTTAAAACACGGAAACTACATCAGTACTTATTACAATTTGTCGAATCTGTTTGTAAAAAAGGGCGATAAAGTGCTGGTAAAGGACGAATTAGGCGAAATATATACCAATCGGTTTAATGGTTTAACTCAACTAAAGTTTTATCTTTATCGGGATGCCACACGCCTCAATCCGGAGGAGTGGATTTACAGATTATAAGAGACTTAATTATGAACAATATTACAGATATCCGAGGAACATTTAGCTTGCATAATGGAGTGCAAATGCCTTATCTGGGTCTGGGTGTTTATCTTTCCGAAGATGGCCAGGAAGTTATTGACGCGGTAAAATGGGCGTTAGAATTCGGATATCGTCACATAGATACCGCATCGATTTATAATAATGAAGCTGGCGTGGGCCAGGGTTTAATGGAATCGAATGTGTCCAGAGAGGAAATATTTGTGGTGAGCAAGGTATGGAATGGAGATCAGGGCTATGACAGTACCTTGCGGGCTTTTGAAGACAGCCTGAACCGCTTAAACATGGATTACCTGGACCTTTACCTGATCCATTGGCCGGTTGCGGGGAAGTATAAGGATACCTGGCGAGCCCTGGAAAGACTTTATGAAGAAAAAAAGGTTCGCTCAATAGGCGTTAGTAATTTTTTGCAGCACCATCTTGAGGACCTCATGACCAGTGCAAAAATAGTCCCTATGGTCAATCAAATGGAATTTCATCCCTTCCTCGTTCAGCAGAATTTGTTAGACTTCTGTTCTGATCACAATATTCAGTACGAGGCCTGGTCTCCTATGATGCAGGGCAAGATATTCGGGATGGATATTTTTAAAGATCTGGCGGCGAAATACAATAAATCCATTGCACAAATAGTGCTGCGCTGGGACCTTCAGAAAGGAGTAATAACCATACCAAAATCGTCTAAAAAAGATAGAATTATTGGCAATGCCGATCTGTTCGATTTTGAACTCTCTTCCGAGGATGTAGCCTATTTGGACCAGTTAGACCGCGGACAACGTTTTGGTCCGGATCCTGATAATTTCAACTTTTGAATATAATCACCTAGGAATCAACAAATAACGCCCGGAGTTCAGTAGCTTCGGCGGGTTTCATTTTCCCAGCCAGCAAAAGGCTCAGTTGTCTTCTTCGCAACGCCCCGGCAAAACGTTCTTTTTCCAGATCCGTAACCGGAACTAATTCGGGAACAGTTGTGGGTATACCGGTATCATCTACTGCCACAAAAGTGTATATGGCCTCATTCGCCTTAACACGTTCTCCACTGAACCTGTCTTCTACCCACACATCTATATAAATTTCCATCGAAGTTTGAAACGCCCTGGAAACCGCAGCCTCAACAGTTACAACACTACCCAATGGCACGGATCTGTTAAATGCAACGTGATTTACTGAAGCGGTAACCGTTATACGTCTGCTATGCCTTCGGGCGGCAATACTGCCGGCTCTGTCCATTCTGGCCAACAGTTCACCACCAAAAAGATTATTTAATGGATTGCTTTCACTGGGAAGAACCAGGTCGGTCATTATGGTTCTGGAATCTTGCGGCGTTTTTGGCTGCTTCATACGATGAAATTTCCGCAAAGATATGGCCTTAACGTAAATTTCAAATGGAAAAACCTATTTTCTGGATAACAGCCAGGCATCTGCAGATTCGGTCTGCCTGATCTTTTTAAGGAATTTAAGAGCTTCCTTGGGATCTTGATAATTCCCATATGTAACCTGGTGCAATCCAAATTGGTTAATTCCCAGGTATTCGGCCTGATAACCTTTGTCTCTCAACTGCCGTACTTTTTTATCAGCATTTGCCTGTACCCTGAATGCACCAGCGATAATATGGTGTCTTCCGCTTTGTTTTTTGTTCACATTGATGGATAGAACAGGCAGCTCAAACGGTTTGGCATTAAAAAAAGTGGCTTCCTGAATATTCTTGGCAACAATTTCCTGTGCCTCCTGGTGAACCAGCTGTTTCGTGCTTAATTCCTCGTTGTAAAATCTAAAACCGGTCAGACCAGTAGAAACGGCCAATAAAATAACAGCTGCATATTTTAGATACTCCCTATAAGAACTTTTGTTGCGTTCTTCAGGTGTGATTATAAACGGTATTTTCTCTTCCAGCTCAACCACCTCTTCTTTGAGTACTTCCCTGGTTACCGGTGCCGAAATTATGGAAGTGAAGCCAAAAGAAGAAGTAAGATAATTGATCTTCTTTTCGGGTTGAAATTGAGTCTTACCTTCGCGGTTAAGCCAAAGCTCACCAATATTTGCTAATTGCAACCTTTCCCCTTTGCGCAATTGCTGCTTCCACTCCTTGGCCTTCGTCAGCATCTTATTTAACATTTCCTCATATGAAATCCCTTCGGCATTAGCCATATAGGAAATAAGCAGGCCATCATTAGAAGCAAGCTGCTCATTGAATGAAATCACTTTGGTGGGTGGATAGATCGTAAGTGTAGGGCGGTGTATTTGGGCTGATTTGTTTTGCGACAGGAAAGCTCCAAATTCAGGTACTACCACACAATTATAGCGGTATAGCAGTTCTTCTATGTACCCTATTGCTCCCATTATTACAAAGATCAAAAAAATTAGTTCCCCTTCAAACCATGCTATATAACTTTTTATTAACATAAAATATTGTGTACATTGTATATAAAGGAAGGAATAGTATTAAATGCTTAACAATGAACATATTGCAGCTTTAAGGCTTCAGCGAATTCCACATATTGGAGATATTACCGCAAAGAAGCTTATTGCTCATTGTGGCAGCCCAGCAGCAATTTTTGACGATAAAAAGGAGTCCCTGCTTAAAATAGATGGCGTGGGATCATTTATATTGAAGGGGTTAAAGGATTCAAGGCACCTCGATGCCGCGCTGGATGAGTATTCTTTTATAAGGGAGAATGGCATAAGCTGCACTTTATACAACGAGTCTGGCTACCCCGAATATCTTAAACATTGTGTTGACGGCCCCATACTGCTCTTCTCTAAAGGCCGTATAGAATTAGCAGGGCAAAAAATCATCTCAGTGGTTGGGACCAGGAATATGACCAATTACGGCAGAACATTTTGCGAAAAATTCATCGAAGAAATAGCGCCTTTAAATCCCGTTATTGTAAGCGGGTTTGCTTATGGGGTCGATATTTGTGTACAAAAAGAAGCATTGAAACAAGGATTGCAGACCATTGGCTGTCTTGCACATGGAATTAACCAGATCTATCCAAAATCCCATGAGAAATTTGCGTCCCCAATTTTGCAAAATGGCGGTTTCATTACAGAGTTCTGGAGCGATAGCGGCCCGGAACGCGAAAACTTTCTTAGAAGAAACCGCATTATTGCCGGTATGAGTCAGGCTACTGTAGTGGTAGAATCTGCAGAAAAAGGAGGTGGTTTGGTGACAGCCGACCTGGCTTCGGGCTATAACCGCGATGTTTTTGCTGTACCGGGAAGGGCAGGGGATCCTTATAGCCTGGGGTGCAATAATCTCATAAAACAGCAAAAGGCGCATTTGATTACAGCTGCAGCAGATCTGATCTATCTTCTGAACTGGGAATTGGAAGAAAAAGTTCAAAAACCTGTGCAGAAGCAGTTGTTTGTAGAATTGGAGGATATTGAAAGAAAAATTTATGCTTGTCTTTCTAAGGATGGGAAACAACAGCTCGATATGATTGCAATTTCTTGT
Source organism: Flavobacteriaceae bacterium (assembly GCA_051011235.1). Classification (GTDB taxonomy): domain Bacteria; phylum Bacteroidota; class Bacteroidia; order Flavobacteriales; family Flavobacteriaceae; genus JAHEJJ01. The sequence continues at coordinate 7,293 of JBPCUI010000349.1, read as the reverse complement.
GGTTTACCCGTTTTCAAGGTTTCTTCTACACTGTTGGGATTGGAGATGAAGGGCGTGATCCGTAGCCTGCCTGGGAAAGTATTTGAAGCCGTTTGAAGAGTTTATAGGCGCAACTTCTAATACCCTAGTTTTTCACGTACCCGTTCCAGAACATCATCTGCAATAAGTTTGGCCTTTGTAGCTCCCTGTGCCAGGATCCTGTCTACTTCTTGAGGATTTGCTATGTAGGAATTGAACTGTTCACGCATTGGATTGTATTTTTCCAGTATCAGCTCAAAAAGGGCTTGTTTCGCATGTCCGTAGCCGTAATTCCCTGCTGTGTAGTTTGAGTGCATTTCCGAGATTTGTTCTTCAGTGGCCAGAAGTTTATACAAGGCAAAAACTTTATCGGTATCCGGATCTTTTGGCGCTTCCAAAGGCTTGCTATCAGTAACAATGCCCATGACCTGCTTCCGCAACTGCTTTTCCGGTAAAAAGATATCTATCGTATTATCCTTGCTCTTGCTCATCTTTTCACCGTCTGTACCTGGTACAATTTGTGTTTCCTCCTGAACCCTTGCCTCGGGGATCACAAAGGTGTCGCCTAACTGTGCATGAAAGCGGGAAGCTACATCTCTGGTTATTTCTAAATGCTGAAGCTGGTCTTTACCAACCGGTACAACATGAGCATCGTACATTAGAATATCTGCAGCCATAAGCATAGGGTACGAAAAAAGGCCGGCATTAACGTCTTCCAGGCGGTTTGCTTTGTCCTTAAAAGAGTGTGCCAGCGTAAGTCGCTGATACGGAAAAAAACAGCTGAGGTACCATGCCAATTCAGTTACCTGCGGAACATCACTCTGCCTGTAAAAAACAGTTCGTTCATAATCCAAACCAAATGCAAGCCAGGCCGCGGCTGTTGCATACGTATTGTCTCGAAGTGTTTTCCCGTCCTTTATCTGTGTGAGAGAGTGCATATCGGCAATAAAAAGAAAGGAATCTGTACCTTGTTCTTTGGCCATTTCAATTGCTGGAATAATAGCGCCAAGGATATTTCCCAAATGCGGGGTCCCCGTACTTTGTATCCCTGTTAGTATTCTTTTCATGCCCTCATTTTGTTAGGAATGACAAAAGTAAAAGAAATCCCATAACCCTACTAAAATTGTTACTTTTGATTTTATGCTACCGCAGCTTCGTAAAATTGGACAAGCTCTATTTCGTATATGGTTTTACATCCTGGTTGCACTACCTATCTTTTTATTTTGGCCATTTCTCCTGGCACTCACAATTTCCGAAAAAACATATACGCAGTTCTTTTGGATGGCCAGGAATATCTGGGCAAATGTTATACTCTATGGTATGGGTTGTCCTCCCCGGATACACAGGGAAGAAAAAATGGTCCGTGGCAAAAGCTATATGCTTGTTGCAAACCACAGCAGTATGCTAGACATTATGCTGATGCTCAAAGTTAGCAGGTACCCTTTTGTATTTGTAGGGAAAAAGGAGTTGGTTAAGATCCCCATATTCGGGTTTTTTTATAAAAGGGTGTGTATTATGGTCGATCGTGAAGACAGCAGAAGCAGGACTGCGGTTTATAGAAGGGCACAGAAACGACTCAACAATGGGCTGAGCATATGTATATTCCCTGAAGGTGGTGTTCCTGATGAAGACGTAATGCTTGATGATTTTAAAGACGGTGCTTTTAAGATGGCGATTGCACATAATATTCCTGTGGTCCCACTTACCTTTTACGACAATAAGCGCAGGTTCCCATTTACATTCTTTGCTGGATCACCAGGGCTATTGCGGGTAAAAATGCATCGATTTTTTAGTACGGACAAGATCGATGAAAATCAAAAGTCGACTTTAAGAGAGTCTGTCCGAAATGTTATTCTTAAGGAGTTAGTACAGAATTCCCTTTAATTCAATTACCAACTCTCTCGTGGTTTTAAATAAAAAAGCGCCCTGTATGTGGAGACAGGGCGCTGAAGCAGTTACCGCAATCAAATGCTGTAACTAACCTAACCAACTTCATTAAAGACAAATACAATTTTCTTTTTCACAGATCTAAAACTTAAAACTCATTCCAGTATATACTCCAAGTGAATAGGGCTGAAAACTACCTTCAACACCGGAGAACATATTTAGCTGATACTTGAACATTGGTTCAAGATGCACTTTCATTTTGTCATTTAGTTCATAGTTGAAACCCAACCCGAGATTGGTGCTAAAATTCACATTATTCAAATTATTAGCTTCTCCCATTTCTGTGGAGGATCCCGGAGATTCCAGTGTAACCGAATTGTTTACCAGGAACAACGAGCTAATTCCTCCTATAATATTAACGTTGAATTTGCGGTCGAGCAAAGCATAATTCAATTCCATAGGAACCTCTACATAACCGAACTCCTGCACCATTCTTCCGCTACGCGACGGATTTTGTGCAACAATGTCATTAGCGGCAAATTCCTGAACCGCTTCTCGTGACGAATTACTCTCCACCACTAAATTCCTGGAATTGTTCGTATAATCAATGTTGGTAATAAGCGTACTGGTGGAGGCCACAAGTGATGAGGAAAAAACAATATCATTCGTGTCATATCCGTAATCTACTTTGTGAATACCGGATCTCAGACTCAATTTATCTGATAATTCATAAGCTACGGCCAAGCCGTAACTCAGATTTACGTTACCCGATTTAGGATTGGATTCAAAATTTGAATGTATAGGAGACCCGTCACCAAATGAACTAAAATAAACTGGTGCGATACTGGGCCCTACAGACCATTTCTGAGTGGAAACTTCTACGAGCGCTTCTTCTTCATTCTGTTTATCGATCTCGTCGAAAATTGATTTTTTCCCTGAATCATCCTCGGGTATTTCCTCCTGGCTTTGTTCTGCAACCGCAGAATTATTCTCAGATAGAACACCCGTCTTGTCTGCTTCTGTTACCGCATTTTTATCGGGTTGTGCAGGAGTGTCATTTTTCATCAGGTCAGCACTCCTTGCCGGACTTTCTTCATTTTCAACAACCGTTGCTTCTTTTTTATTTAAGATTTCATTTAAGGGATCGATTTCTTTGCGCTCATCCTTTGGATCATTGTTGACCAATCTAACTGCTGGCTCAGCTTCCACTGCTGGTTCAGCTTCCACTACTGGGCCGTTGTCGATCCCGGGCCTTGGGTCTCGCTCATTAGTTTCGGCAATAATTCCCTCTTCGATCATATTTGGATCGCTACCGGTTTCGATTTGTTCAGAGGGTATTTCCTGCTCCTCTTTGTTCGAAATCACCCCGGTTGGTATTTCGCCGTCTTTTCTGGTATCCGATACTTGACTTTCATTCTCATCAGAATTTACAGGAGATGCAGGTTTGTCAACATCCGATATAATGTCTGTTGGAACTCCGGAGTCTCCAAAAGGGTTAAATACCAGAAGAGCCAGAGCCAAGACTGCAGCCACCCCTCCCAATTTCCACCATAAGGGAATTACTCTTTTTGACTTTTTACGCTGATCCAGGGACTGCTCGATGGATCTCCATACCTTCTCATCCGGTATCTCCCTTAAATCCTTCAGTTTCTCCCGAAACAGTTCATCCAAGTTTTTTTTGTCCATGCCAATTGGTTTTAGGCTATGTTGATGTTTTGTTTTTTGATTTTTTCCTTTAAGATCATCCGGGCACGCGCCAAATTTGACTTCGACGTTCCTAAAGACGTACCCAATTCTTCGCTTATCTCCCTATGTGAATACCCGTCAAGTACGTACATATTAAAGGTCAACCTGTATTTATTTGGTAACTCTTGTATATACTTTAAAAGCGTTTGGAGGCTGATATCACCATAAGCCGAATCATGCTCTATTTCTTCCATCAGATTCTCGCTCACCACCTTTAAATGTTGTTGCTTCCTGTATTTCTGCAGTACCGTATTGATGGCTATTCTCTTCATCCAGCCTTCAAAAGAGCCTTTAGACTTATACTGCGTTATTTTTTCGTAAATAGTCACAAAACTATCGTGTAAATTATCCTCCGCTTCTACTTTATTGCGCGAGTATTTGAGACAGACGCCGAACAATATACTTGCGTATTTCTTGTATAATTGTTCCTGGGATTTCCTATCTCCTTTTTTACAACCTGATATGAGTTCTTTTAGACTACTCAAAATGTTGGTTAGAGTTTAACGGTCCTGATCCTTATCAAGGATTAACAGGCACCTCTAATTCGATATATTGCTGTTCTCCATTTTCGTCCTCTCCAGTCCACAACCTGAAGTAATACGTGCCTTCATATAAACAGGTAAAATCGAACGAATTTTGTGCTTCCAGGGCAATGAGATTACAAACCTCGCCTTCGAGCTCGGAGCCTATCGCCACGATATTCCTGCTTGTAGTATCGATGTTGCTTACATCAAAACCCTCAAAGTCCACACAATTGTTGGGAATGATATAAGTAATAGTGATACTGTAAGTTTCGTTTAATGTGAAAGATTCAGGAAACTCTGCATCAGTTATCTGCAGTGGAACGAAATGAAATTTAACATTGTCATCATTTAGACTGCATGAAGTAAGTAAAATGGCGATACAGCTGAGTATGAATAAGAACGTTTTCTTCATGATCATCACGCAATATCATTAACAAAAAGATGAAATTTAGGGCTAAAGGTTGCTTAGAAAACGCACTTTTTAAAAAGGAGGCAAAATAGTGTCAAACTTTTACTGTCTGGATCGCCTCTTTTATCTTTTCTTCAAGTTCATCGAGAAGCTCCGGGTTATCCTGTAACAGCGCCTTTACGGCATCTCTGCCCTGGCCTAGTTTAGTCTCGCCATAACTAAACCACGAGCCACTTTTCTTGATAATTTCATAGGCTACTCCCAGATCCAGGATTTCACCAATTTTGGAAATACCCTCTCCGTACATAATATCGAATTCCGCTGTCTTAAATGGAGGAGCGACCTTGTTCTTAACTACTTTAACCCGTGTCTTGTTACCCAGAACCCGGCCATCCGTGTCCTTTATTTGAGTAGATCTTCGTATGTCTAACCGAACCGAAGCATAGAATTTAAGTGCGTTACCACCAGTAGTGGTTTCTGGATTCCCAAACATTACCCCGATCTTTTCGCGGAGTTGATTTATAAAAACGACGGTACTTCTGGTTTTACTGATCGATGCGGTCAGTTTTCTAAGTGCTTGCGACATTAATCGCGCATGCAATCCCATTTTGGAGTCACCCATTTCACCTTCGATCTCGCTCTTAGGCGTAAGGGCAGCAACGGAATCGATGATAACAATATCGATGGCACCTGATCTGATCAGGTTATCTGCAATTTCAAGGGCCTGTTCCCCGTGATCTGGTTGCGATATGATCAGATTGTCTATATCGATACCCAAATTTTGAGCGTAAAAACGATCAAATGCGTGTTCTGCATCGATAAAGGCGGCAATGCCTCCATTTTTTTGAGCTTCCGCTATGGCGTGGAGTGTTAGCGTAGTTTTACCTGAAGATTCCGGGCCGTAAATTTCAACGACTCTGCCTCTTGGATAACCGCCTACTCCAAGAGCAAGGTCCAGACCGATAGAGCCTGAAGGGATAATTTCAACATCTTCAACCACATGGTCACCCATTTTCATAACCGCTCCCTTACCATAGGTCTTGTCTAGTTTATCAAGGGTGAGCTTTAATGCTTTTAGTTTTGCTTCTTTCTCTTTACTCATTTACCAATTTTTTGATAGAAGAGCTAAATTACCATTTCTTTTTGCATATAACAATGCAGTAAGCAACCTTTTTGGAACATGAGTATCATAATAGAAAGTGTTCGTATTGTAATCAAAAAACCTGGGGTAATTTATCCTCAGTCACGATCCGTCAGAACCTTATTAAGGAACTTGTGAAAAAGAAAATAAGTGACGCGATCGGCAAAGAGCTTTGAAGTCTTTCAAAGCTCTTTTTTATTGTAAACCTGATTATTATTGTTAGTTTTGCCGGCAACTATTCTTATTACTTAATCATTGGTATAGCATGCAACTGTACAATACGTTAAGCGCTAAGGAAAGAGAAGAGCTTATTGACAAAGCGGGCAAGGACCGGCTTACTATTTCTTTCTACAAGTACGCTCATATTGGCAATCCTAAACTGTTTAGAAATCACCTCTTCATTCATTGGGATGAGCTGGATGTTCTCGGTAGGATCGACGTTGCTCATGAAGGGGTAAATGCACAATTATCCGTTCCATCTGAAAATTTTAAAGCTTTTAAGAAGCACCTGGACAGTATTAGTTTTCTAAATGGTGTCCGGCTCAATATTGCAATTGAGCAATACAATAAGTCTTTCCTGAAACTCAAGGTAAAAGTCAGGAAAAAGATTGTGGCCGACGGACTGGATGACGGATCTTTTGACGTCACAGATCGGGGAGTGCACTTGAACGCCCTGGAGTTCAATCAATTGATCGAAGATCCGGATACAATGGTTATCGATATGCGGAACCACTACGAAAGCGAGATCGGTCACTTTAAAAATGCTATTACACCCGATGTGGATACGTTCAGGGATTCATTGGATATAATTGAAGAACAACTTGCTGCGCACAAAGAAGACAAAAATCTGCTCATGTATTGTACAGGAGGGATACGATGCGAAAAGGCCAGCGCATATTACAAACACAAGGGTTTTAAGAATGTATACCAGTTAGAAGGAGGGATTATTGAATATACCAGGCAGGTGCGCGATCAGGAACTGGAGAACAAGTTCCTCGGGAAAAATTTTGTCTTTGATGAAAGAAGAGGAGAACGTATTTCTGAGGATATAATTTCGCAGTGCCATCAATGTGGTAAACCCTGTGACATACATGTTAACTGTGCGAATGAAGCCTGCCATTTACTTTTTATTCAGTGTGATGACTGTGCCCGGAAAATGGACGACTGTTGCAGTGATCCTTGTAAGGAAATCCACGCACTTCCTGAACAGGAACAAAAGCGTTTAAGGCGAGGGAAAGTTTTGAGTAATAAAATTTTTAAAAAAGGCCGTTCTGAAGCGCTGAAATTCAAGCAATAGAAATGGATTCTTAATCCCAATATTTACCTTAAATGTTTTTCTGACTAACCGCAGGCGCTGAATCTCGCAAGTCAAAAAAGTGCTATCTTTACCTTTTATAGAATTAATATGAACCTTTTTTGGTGACCTGATCTTAGTGGGCATCAAATCAAGATAAAAAATATGGGTTGTAACAGTTGTTCAACCACTTCGGGGGGACAGCCGAACGGATGCAGGAATAATGGTACCTGTGGTACCGATGGATGTAATAAATTAACCGTATTCGATTGGC